>JANOPU010000099.1:0-31221 GCA_031422055.1 Ferruginibacter sp. | reverse complement strand
TTAAAATCGGCTGACCGACTAATTTAATCTCTGTATTTTTATTCATGTTGGGATTGGTTCGTAGTAAAACAAATCTACAACATTGGTGGGCTACCGAAAGGTGCCCATTTTTTTCTTTAATTTAGTCGTTCAGTAGTGATTTTTTTTATTTGTAAGTTAAGTGACAGGGAGGCACAGGTCGTAAGACCTGCGCCAGTATGGTAAATACAGATCTTAATCAATACAACAGCATTCTTTATATTACTACTTCAGTAATTTTTCAGTTGCCAATTGATCTAATAAGGTTGAAATATATTTTTTGCTGAAAGCTGCCAGGGAAGAAGGATTGAAAACTTTTGACTGTGCAGACCACATGATTTCTTCTGATGCTGCATCATATAAATTGCTCAGAATAAAATAGGTTTTATCTTCTGTATAGTAATCAGGCCTAGAAGCTCCCCGGGAAATATTGCTGTAAAAACCATAATAATTACCAGTGTAAGCATAATAAGGCACTACTGTGTAGGACTGAGTTTCGGGCGTATATCGCAGGGAATCATCTTTCTTTAACAGGGAAGCAATAAATACGCCATCGCATCCGCTTGCTTTCACTTTGTTTACTATTTCTTCCTTTGTCGGCAATTTTTTGGGATCGTTGAGTGATGGCGGCAATACATCAATACTTTTTACGGCCTTCAATCCTCTTGATACTGCAACAGCTTCGAGTTCATTTTCCAGGTTCACCCTTGCTTGAATATCTGCTGTAATTACCATAAAAAATATGTTCGTAAACTTTTTACCCTGGATCTTTTCTTTGTTTACCCATACACCGGTAGGTTCTTTCGATGATGAACAGGCTGCAAAAATAAATGCAACAGCGATTATCGATAACAGTTGATTTTTTTTCATGTTTAATATTTATACAATAAAAGTTTATAAAAAAAATATTAAAATACTTCATTTAATCCAAAGAAAAATCCATTCACGCCATATTTCCCAAAGGCATAATCAATACACAATGTAGATCGGCTTTGCTTTTGAACCAGTATCCGTAATCCTCCCCCTGCTGCAGGTTCCCAATATTGAAATATGTTTTTGCCCAGATCATCCGAAGCAGATTGAAAATTCACAAATGCCACTCCACTTAGGAGTTTATTACGGGTAATGGGAAACCGGTACTCTGACTCAAAACAGGCATATGACAGGCCCTTAAACCGGCTGAGCGTATATGCACGGCCACTCCTGTTATAGGTATCATTAGCAGTAGTCGGTAATTCAAGATAAGGAATGGTTCCACTTATTTTGTAAGAAGCCCAATGCCAGAATGCTAAGACATGTTCCGGATTTTTTTTGCTCAGGCTCAGATATTTTCTGAAATCATATATCAATTGAACAGCATTTTTAGAGCTCCCCAACCATTTCTGATTAAAACGCAGGATAAGATCGGCATAAATACCACCAAAAGAACGGATTGGATGTTCGCGGGTATTATATTGTATCGCAAGCAAAAAGCCATTTGCAGAATATTTTCTGGGATCAATTCCATTTCGGATATTGTAACGGTAATGGGGAGAAGTAAGATTAACCGGAAGCTTTTCATCATTAATGTTACTCCGGATATCAAAACTGATACCTGCACCCGCAAAAAGATTGCGCCCTATTTTACGATATATTTTTTCCGACAACCGAATAAAAGTAAACCTGATAATTGATCCGCTATCCTTAAAAGCCAAATAACTTTTATGCCCTGTCCCTATGCCATAATCCGTTATTAAAAATTTTGACAGTTGCCAGTTCCCCTGGATGTTCCATTTGTTTGCTTCCGCAAATACATTATGACGAAACTGTGCAGTAATAATACCTTTTGAAGTATAGATAGCTTCAAGGCCAAAGGAAGAAAGATCTGTATTTGGATCTCTTCCAAAGTTTTTGATGGCTGAAGCTTTGGCTCCAATTACAAAACCAAAACTGGGGTTATATCCTAATGAAGGTAATATGGCTGTGCTTCGGGACTTAACGGATTTTGCAGTATCCTTTTTTTTATGAAGCAGTTTGTTGATCATATCTCCCAGGTCTTTGCTGTTAATTGAATTGTCAGTTTCCGTTACCGGATTTTGCGCATTCACAGCATTTGAAAAACAGGATAAAAAACCAATGACCACAAAAAAAAATGTACAAAAATGTGAAGTTACAATGTTAAACCCTTTCTTTAATGGCATGAGATATTTTATAAATAGATAGTGTTGTGCTTGTTTTTATCTTTAATTTGCTATAAGCATAAAATTAGTGATAACTGTGTATAAAACGAAGGATTAATTAATGCTATTATTTGCTAATAAATTACTGCAGCAAGGCTGCCTTTTACGATACCCGGCATTTTCATGTCATGAAAAATACGATTCCCAACAATTATTTGAAAAAAATATTTGTATATGCTAAAGATATTTTTTTAAATATTTGCACATCGGAAAGACTAAATAAAGAGATGCCTGCATACAGAAACACCAGTTTTTATGATCGCATGATCTTATTTCAAGGCTATTTACAAAATATTTTATTCAGACCAGTTTTTACAATCCGGAATTTTCTATGATCATTTTAGCAAGACGACTGTCTCTTTTATAAACATCATTTCTAAAATTCAACCTTCCTTTTGTATCTACCCATGAAGTAAAGTATGCAATAAACACCGGAATCGGGTTGCTGATCTTTACATACTTTTCCGTAGATGCATTCATAGCTGCTACAATCTTAGCTTCTGACCATTCGGGTTGCTTTCTTAAAACATAAATCGCAAGCCGCTTAGGATCAGAAACCCGGATGCATCCATGGCTAAAGGCCCGTTGGTCATGCCCAAAAGCCGTTTTTCCGGGTGTATCGTGAAGATAAATACTATGGCTGTTGGGAAATAAAAATTTTACTTTTCCTAATGCATTCCAGGGGCCGGGTTTTTGCCTTACTGCATTCCCATTCCATTCCATATTGTTTCGTGTGAGATAGTTCTTATCTCTTCTGATAGCAGGTAATGTTTCATTCTTCATGATCCCCTGAGGAATATTCCAATAAGGGCTGAAAACAACTGTATTCATCATACCATTAAAAATGGCTGTTTTATTCATCGCTGAACCAACAACAACATTCATGCTCCAGGCAAGGCTGTCATTTTCATATGCATGGAACCTGTATTCAGGAATATTTACAACCACATAATCTTTTTTCAATGCAACAGGCAACCAACGGCACCTTTCCATATTTACAATGATCTGTTCAATTCTTTTTTCAACAGGATAATTCATTTCTGTAATCAGCATGTTACTGACTATACCATCATCTTTAAACCCATAGCGTTGCTCGAAATTTCTAACGGCAGCTTCCAGTTCACTGTCAAAGGCCGCAGAATGATTATCAAATGCGAGGTCGCCAGACATATATAAACGTTTACGAATAGCAACAACTGTTAAACTGCTATCACCTTTTCTATAAGATTTTTTATCCGCCTTAATTACCGGCCATCCGCCAGTAGCTTCTATCTCCCGGTACTTTTTTAAATTTTTTTTCAGTAACGCATATTGAGGATAAACAGGTTCGTTTGTCATAAACTCAGATGAAGGAACATCGAGCAGTGAATCCAGTATTGCAGCAAGGGATAACTTTTTCTGCGGAAGGTCCCAATCAACTGCCTGCATTGCTTTAGAACCCAAGCCGGTCCACACGTTTTGTGCGTAATAAAAATATTGAACTGTAAGCATCATATCTAAACCCGGATCTGCTTTTCGGCTAATGCTACCTGATGAACCTACATCCATCATTTGTTGAAAAGATTCTGCATACAATATTTTTCCCGGTATTCCTTCCTCCCTGATATTATCCATTTTATTATACAGGTTACCAGCCTGTTCAATTAACCCATTACTATCAAACCAAGCATAAGCATAATTTCTTGTGGAATAAAATTGCCTGATCTTAGTCTCATAAGGCCTTAACTCCGGGTATTGAATAAAAAATTCAGGGATCCCTACGCTGTCAAATTTCATTAGAGACTGTGTACTGAAACTACCGGGCAAGGAAATATCTCTTTGTTGTGGCAGCTTTGTAAGACTATCGGCTTTAATTGAAGTATCCTTAGAATCAGTTGGGCCGGTACAACTACTGCATATATATACTAGAGTTATTAAACAAAAACAGAGATTTCTAAAATTCATAATTGAATTAAATTAATACTTCATGTGCTGAAAATAAATTACAAGTGATATAATCCTTATTAATTTTAACCTCTCAATTTACAAATTAATTTGATTTAAATCATTTCATCAGTACCGCTTCAAACTTTGCCAATGGTGACATTCTGGCTTTATTCAGGCTTAATACATTGCCTTTTATTGCATAATTATCAGCTTTTTGAAGCACATCCAGAAAAATTGTTTCTTTTTTCATATTTACACAAGCCATCAAAGTAGAAGCCATTTGAGAAAAGCTTACACGGTCTGTACCTTCCTTTACTGTGTAGGTACCCCTGAAACTATTGCATCCACCGTGGCCAGTAATTGTATTACCTTCTTTCTTAATAATAATATGCATCTCTTTATTCATAATCTCTGTAGTAATAACCGGTTGTCCCATCAATTCAGTTAATTTCCAATATGTTTCCATTAGAGATGTATTCATATCCGTTGATAAAGTATTTTGTTGTGTTTTTTGGGAAGATGAACATCCAAATAATATCAATGCTGTTCTTGTTACTAAAATATTTTTTTTCATTTATTGATTTATTTTTAATGAAATCTTAATTAATAAAAGATAAACTAACAATTTATATTAGAATTAACATTCTTAAATTCCGTAAGTTACACACGGCTAGTTAGAGTTAATACTATCTGGATTTTCTTATTCCAAATTTGATAATACTTATTTACTCTAGCTCAGGTCTCCTGACTTGTTTTTATTCGTCACTCCTACCTGAATCTCACGGCATTTTTGTTTTTGATTTTTTTTATTTGTACGTTAATTGACAGGGAGGAACAGGTCGGGAGACCTACGCCAGTATGGTATGCGGGATCAGTTATTTTTTTTTGTGAATTAGTATCCTGTGCACTGACTTCTGCTTGGCTAAATAAAATAATCGTGAAAGCTAATACTGTTTTTTCATCTTTGATTTACATTTTTGTAAAATGAGTACCTTATAGTTTTATTTTTCCAATATTACCAGGTCAACTCTGCGTTGGCTGGTTACATTTTTTTCCTTTGAATAACCATGTGCAACTGCGGTTAATATCCTGCCTAACGGAATTCCTTCCTGCAATAAAAAATTTTTTACTACATCAATCCTGGCCTTTGCAACCTTTTGATTTGCAGCCAGGGAGCCACTGGCATCTGTTCTGCCGCTTAATTCAATATTCCAATCTGGATGGTCTTTCAAATCAGCAACTACCTGGTTAAGTATTATTTTTGCCTCCCCGGACAGGTTGGATTTACCGGTTTCAAAGTAAACGGACTGGTAGTGTGATATCCCTTTAACCAATCTATCGGTATTTATTAATACAGTATCCCTAACGATCACTGTTTCCTGTTTTACAATTCCTTCCACTTTTGTAAGGCCTTCGGAGTTTAAATTAATATCGGTATTAGCAGATGGATTGCCCTTTTGATTTAACGAATCAGTTTTGAGAATAAATACGGTATCTTTTCTAATAGCATTAGCCACAACTGCTCCTGAGGCTACTGTTGCTGCAACCTGTGCTGCATTTTGTATAGCCATTTGTTTTCTTAAGTTTGATAATTCCTTTTCAATGTCTTCGTTATCTGACTTACTTTCCTTTTGACTTTTACTTTTTTTTTCTTGGCTATTTTTACGGGTTTTTGATGACTCGTTTTTTTTTATATCTCTTGATTCCTGGTTTTTTAACTCTTCCTGCAACCTTTTGATTTCAACCTGATTTGTAGCAAGCTGGCGTAATAAAAATTCTGAAGTGGTATCCTTCCTTTCTGGTTCAGAACTTACAGGTGATTTTTTTGATTTGTTCATGATAACAATATCATCCTTTGCCGACTTCAAAACCTCAGATTTTACCTCACTGTCACTATTTTGAATGATCACATTAATAACCGGACGGGTAGCAGTGTCAGGTAACTTTCTTTTAAGTAGTTCCAGCTCCCTGGAAAGTGAATCCAGTTTTGAGTCAACCGTTCTTCTTTCCCTAACATCATCATCCTGGCTGATCATATTTTTTGCTTTTGAAAAAATCTTTGGTGGTTTGCCTTGTAGAATTGAAAGCCTTACCCCTACATGAAAATCCGCTTCATACGTTTTTTTATTACTTAATATTTCTGCCAGGTTATTTGATCCTGCATAAAATGGACCAAACTTAACAGTTGCACCTATGTTGGTGCGGTTATTAACTCTGCTCACCGGAACATAAATTCCAAAGAATTTTGTTTCAAATCTTGGAGTAACCACTACCCAACGGTCTGACTGAATATGAGTATCGGCTTTTTTACCATAACCGGATAAAGGTTGTTTTGCCGCTACATTTACGTAAAATCCGGAAACGAGATGCAAATCAAAATTAACTATAATAGCAGCAGGTAAACGATATGTAAATGTGGAAGGGGTACCGGCAATATAATTTACTTGCCTGGAATAGGCTGTATCAAAATCGCTCAAATTATTAGCCTTAACATTTCCAAAGTTCCAGTTAAGGATAGATGCACTATGATTGTTAGTTAACGGTTTCCTATTTAAACGGAATTGCCCCAGGTCCACAACAGAAATACCCAAACGAAATAGGTATTTATTCTTATCACGCCTTAGTTCAATGTTATCATCTTCATCAGTGTATTTATAACGGTTTAGCCTGGTTCTGACTTCAAATACGATTCCTGCATCTATTCCCAGAGCCTGATCTTCTATATTATTAAAAATATTTTTACGTTGAAATGCACCAAGATCTGCTGTAGCTGTCCTGCCATATCTAATTAATGGCGAAACCAACGAAACAGTATTGCTGTCTTTAAATGAAACAGATAATTTGTCTGCTTGAATAAACCCTGCAGCACCAGCTCCAAGCCATTTTGCGGTAACCGCTGCTTTTAAAAATATATTCCCTTTACCGATGATTATCCGCCCGTATGTGAGTCCAACTTCCTGCCAGTTTAAAAAATTATATCGAAGTGCGTCATTATTCATTGCATTATTATACAAGGAAGGATTTCGTAATTCATCATAAAATGATTTTGCTGTTTCAGGATTTAGGCTATCGAGTTTATTTATAGTTCTGTTTGCCATAGTCAGCGCTATCGCCGACTTTTTCCCCGTAGTAACCATGAACGATAGTGGAAATTGAATATTATTAACTGTATGAGCATACACTTTTCCATTAACAATACTTTCCTGCAAAAGGTCTTTTTTTACTTCATCAAATGAACTGTTGTACGGGCTTTTATTGAACAGCCTGCGAACAAGTGCAGTATTTTTAACCAAAAGGTAATTATTACAGTAGTAAGAATTAAGTCCGATAATATTTATATCAAATTTATAGCGGCTGTCAACAGCATTTGCAGGGTTCATCCAAAGGCTGCTAATGCCTGCATAATTCCCGGTAGCCATACCAACATTATTCTGTGCGCTGACAAAATCCGGCAGGGAAATAATAGCAAGAAAGGCAAAGATCGATTTTAGGTAATTGCGTACAAACATATATGTAAGTTTAAATATTTTGAATTAAAAACAGTAACGGACTCCAATACCACCCCAATTAGCTGTGAAATTTTCATCATCGCCAAATCCGTAGGAAGGTTGCCAGTCTATAGAAAGATTTAAGGGAAGCCCTTTAAATTTATAATCAAGGCCAATCACTCCGTCTATTCCCAGTTTAGCATCGCCACCGTATGCTTTACTGGCAAATCCTACATGGCCGCCGCCTCCGATATACCATTTGAAATTTTTATCCTCATTAATGTTTCCATAATATTCTGCGAGCACAGTTAAACGAAACCCATGGTTGAAATATCCTAGGAATTCAAATGCCTTTTTTTTACCTGACATACTTTTTATACTTACAGCTAATGGAGAAAACTTTACCCCAACGGCTGTTTTATAAGACGGTTTCGGTTGTTTTATTTTTTGAGCTGAAGCGATGCCGGAATATGCCAGCAGGAAAAGTAGAAGCGTTAGTTTACTGATTTTTTTCATAACATTTATTTGTAGCCTTTGATAATGGCAAGTTACTAAAACGGTTCATAACATAAATTATGTCCAACCTACTTGTTTAATCCAATGATTGGTTTTATAGTTATTTATTTTTCATAATTATTTTAATTTGAATTTTATAACGGGTATTTATTGATCATTTTTAATTTCATCATTTTTAATTTTGTGAAAAAAATATGCTAATCCAAGTCCTGCAATTAATGCAGCTAAACCAAATAGAATTAATGGTTCTGTATGTTTAATATCAAGGGTTATTATTTTATTGGCAACAGCTATGATAGCAATTTGAATTATTGGGAATGATGGAATAGACTGTGATGAAATAATAAGCAGGAGAGATTTAATTAACTCATAACCAATAGCAATGATCAAAACCAGGCTAAACCCTTCAAACAAAGTAGCAATATCAAGTACAAGAAAAGGGGGTTCTTTAATTTTATCAATGATAATAACAACCAGGTGTATTGTTGCAAGGAGCAGGCAGATTGTCAATATAACTACTAATATTTTTACAATGAACTTATTGACAAACAGAACTGATTGATTAAATTTATCATTGAGTGATTGCATCATTTATTTAGTTTTATTTCAATCAAAAAATACAATTTCCCCATTGTTTAAATCATAACCTGCCACAACAATTTTCAGTTCACCTTTATCTGCCATTTCTTTAAGTATGGGGCTTTTTCTTTTTATCTCCTCTGCAACATTTTTTACATGATGAATTGCTACCTGTGTCAGATATTTTTCATTGCTATATTTTTTTTCACCATCGAAATCTTCTGATTGTTTTATTGCCAGCTTCATTTTTGCTAACAAAGTGGTGATGTTGCCCAGTTTAACATCTTTTACAGCAGATTTCACAGCGCCACAGTACCGATGCCCCATCACAACAATAAGTTTTGCTCCTGAAACTTTGCAACCATATTCTAAGCTGCCCAACATATCTTCATTCACAACATTACCGGCTACCCTGCATACAAAGAGGTCTCCGGTTGCACAATTAAAAACATCTTCAACGGGTACACGGCTATCCATACATGCCAGGATAACTGCCATTGGGAATTGGCCCTGGATACCGTCTCTTACCAAAGCAGAATGATCTCTTTGAGTAAGGTCGTTTGACAGAAATAGTTTATTACCTTCTTTCAATCGCTGTATAACCATATCAGGAGTTAGAGCTTTTTGTTCTTCTGCGGTAATTATTTTATCTCTTACCAAAGCTTGACTATTACTACTGTCCGTTACATTTTTTGCAGTTGATTTTTGGTCATCGCCCACCTGATTCTTACAAGAAGCAAATAAACCCGTCAAACTTATTAGTGCAATTATTACAAACAATTTGTATTTCACATTTATGTATTTTGAGACTGACTTTATTATCAAAAAAGACCTTGTAGATTTTGTAATTAATTCACAAAGAAAAATTAAAAATATATTTTTACCAATTACATGTAAAACTAGTCGATATTATAAAAATAAACATTTAAACCCAAAAATAAAATGGGCCTAATACTATAATTACATCATGATCGGCAGAGTGTTTTGCCTGAGTTGTACCAAGTATTCTCCAGGTACCTTTATGACCAGCACCAGGCCTACTCACTTGTTGAGCCTCACCCAAAATACCAAAAAACATGAAGAACAGCATAAACAATACAAAAATTTTATTATAATATTTCATTAGGAATAATTTTTATTATTAAGAAATACTTGTCAATTATGCGTCTTCTTCCACATCAACTACTTCATACATACTTTTACCATCTACTTCAACGGGCTGATAATAGGTTTCACCAATTTTTACATAAGTCTGATCTCCCATTTTCACTTCTTCTCCGCCTTCAGGTAAATTTTCAATAATAGCCCCTGCGGTTGGAGGCACAACTGTGTAGCCTTTATCAGACTTCTCGTAATAGGTTCCTCCGTAGTAATAATTATTAACGGTAGTATTGTTACTATTGGTATTGTCAACAGATTTTGCACCTTCGGGTAATGAGACGATGGTTGCGCCAACAGGAGCCTGTACTACGGTATAGCCATTATTTCCAGCCATATAATAAACACCTTGATCATAATGGTATTGCTGGTTTGCTACGCTGACAAGGATGGCTGTTTTTGCTAAAGTAGCGATAAAAAATCCCCATGGATGCCATCTTGGCCCCCAGTGAAACGGGCGATAAGGATGATAGCGGTATGGGCGATAACAATTATATCGTCTGCCACCATAACGGTAAGGAGGCCTACTGTAAGGACGGTAGTTGTTATTACGCTTTACATTTGTATTACGGCTGTTATTGATCCTGATATCCTTGCTTTTGTCAACATTAATATTAACTGTATTGTTGCCTGAATTAATATTGGTCTTTCTTCCGGGATTTTTTTTAGTAGTGGTCATGTTCCTGTTTGATACAGAAGGCCTGTTAACATTAGTACCAGCCTTAGTTTTTACAGACTCTTTTTTAATTTTACCTTTGTTTACCTGCGCCTGAGTCACTTGAGTTGGAAATGAGATCAAAGCGGTCATCAGCAATGCAAAGCCTGCAATGGTGAGTTTACTGATTTTTTTGTACATAATTATTATTTTAATTTAATTTATTGAAATGTATTAATAATACTAGAGTTATTCTTTAGTTGAAAGTCTATTTGTCAAGTGTATTTTTATATATAACACCATCCTTTATTATCATCACAAATTTTTTCTCATAGTCTGCCATCATATCAACATCCTTTAACGGATTACCATCTACCAAAATCATATCTGCATAAGCACCTTCAGAAATTTCGCCCAGTTTGCCAGCCTGGTATGGATTACGTGGGCCACTTAAATTGAATACCTGTGCATTGTCATAAGTAATAAGCTTAAGCATTTCAAATGGCGAGTACCATTTCTTCAGTTTAAGTATATCTGTGCTTTGTCTTGCTGCAGATTTAGGATCAAATAAATAGTCAGTTCCCCAGAGTACTTTTATTTTATATTTCTTTGCCAGGCGGAATGCCAGATCGGTGCCATCTATCACTTGTTGTTTTTTTATTTTTACAACCTGCGGTGCCTGTGGCGGGGCGGGGTCCATTGCTTGCAGGCTTAAGAATATCCCCTTGTCTGCCATCAGTTTTAGTGTGGCATCATCGAGTAACTGCCCATGTTCTATCACTTTAACTCCCGCTTCAATCGAGCGCCGAACAGCCCTTGTTGTATAAGCATGTACACACACATAAGTACCCCAATCCTCAGCGGCATCAACAGCAGCTTTTAGTTCTTCAAATGTATATTGCGATACATCCAATGGATCATACAATGTGGCTGCTCCACCACCAGCATGAACTTTAATTTGAGTTGCACCGGAACGAAGGCTCTCACGGACTGCATTGAGAACTTCAGGCACACCATCAGCAATATAACTTACTCCCATCAATTCAGCTTTTGATACCTCTCCTCCATAGTGTTTTGATTTTTCATTCGGCATACGGGCATCACCATGTCCGGAAGTTTGTGAAATCATAGCACCGCTTGGGAAAATTCTCGGACCCGGATAAATACTTTTATCAAATTCTTTTTTTACAGTAAAAACGGGACCACCCAAATCGCGTATAGTTGTGAAGCCACGTAACAGCATTTTTTCGCCTTCAATTCTTGTAAGTGAGTCAAGACTAGCATTAGATAAAGTAATTAATACTTCCTGTGGGGCTGTATTTATTGCCAGGTGAGCATGGTTGTCAATAAGACCCGGCATTAAAAATTTCCCTTTACCATCAATTACTTCTACCTTTAATGAATCGGGAACAACAATGGGTTGTGCAGAAATTTTGCTGATGATTTTGCCGATGATGAGCACATTGCCAATAATTGTCTGCTCGTCTTTGCCATTAAAGATCTGCACATTGTTTATGAGAATATTTTTAGTCTCAACTGCTGTAACAAGTGCTTCCGATTTTGTTTCTGTTTTGCTTTCAGTGGCCTTATTCTTACAGCCTGAAAGTGCGAATGTAAAGTACCCGAATAAAATTAGATTTTTTAACTTCATTATATTGATAGTTTTTTATACGCTGATAAAATTCAGTGTAATCATTGATCTTTACATTCATCATCATTCTTCCATTAAACAAGGATAAAAATCCTTTCATTCATCTTTTTGAATATTTTTTTTCCCGTTTGTTAAACCTTCAACACAGAAAGAATGGTTATGATTGCAGGAAAACTTATTATTTTTATAAATCGATTTTCTTATTTCTGTCCAAATATAACCAATTTAGCTTTACCCCTGAAAACCCCCTTTACACTTTTATAATTAAAGTAAACCACTTTAATCCTCCTGGCTACTCCTTGCAAATCAATCACCCTGCTTTCATGTCCTTTTTCCATTCTGAAGTTTAAAGGTATATCCTGAACCTGTCCATTTTCAAACATCACTTTCATGTCAATCATCATTACCGGGGCATCTATAATTTTAAATTTAAGTTTTCGGAAAACATTGTTGCCGGTAACTGTTATCAAATCTTTATCTGCCCTGAAATCAATCACTCTTTCACCCAGTAAGCGCCATGAGCCGACACCACCGGTACCAATGGGTTTGTGGTTTTGAGAATAGCTGCTTAAATGAAACAATGAAAGTGCAGCCATCAGTATCATTTTTTTTAATAATTTCAATTTCATTTTTTTAAATTTAAGTTTAAATTGATCACCGTTATAAATTCTATCTCCTTCTTTTCAAACCACCTGCAGGCAATTTTGTTCCACCAGCACCACCCGGTCTCATAGCTGGCTTGTTCCTCATTTGATTAAAATTATTCGTCCGGTCATTCCCCCTATCTCTTTGTTTAATTTCACGGTTTACATTATTATTATTGGGGGCCGGGTTCCATTTTTTTTCTTTATTATCTCGTTGCAAAACATTATTATTTTTATCTCTTTGGAAAATATTCCCATCGCGGTCAGAAAATATATTGTTGTTACTGTTACCAGGTTTTGCGTTATGGTTAGTATTATTACCCGGCCGATTGCCACTAAGTATTCCGTTATTATTACTATTACCGGGACGATTTCCACCTAAACCTGGTCTATTATTATTATTGCCGGGACGATTTATTAATCCGGGTCTATTATTACCTGGACGGTTTGAAATACCCGGTCGGTTGTTATTATTACCGGGACGGTTTGGACGATAAATATTATTGTGGTTATTATTGATATTAATGTTGATATTATTATTCCCATAATGATTTCCACCGGGACGACGGCGCCCATAATAACCACCACCGCCATAACGAGGACGGTAAAAAGGAGGACGATATAGAGGTGGGCCAAACCAACCACCACCATATCCATAGCGGTTTCCTCCAAAATGAAACCCAATATGCATAAAGCCGATATTAAACCCATAACTCATACTCCATCCTGTCCATGGATTATAACTAAATCCAAAACCCCAGGTAGTAGGCCGGGCAAAAAATAAACTGCCATACCAGGGAGCATAATAAAAACCCGTACCGAATACAATTACAGGATCGCCTTGAATGTAACTTCCTAAATATCCTGCTGTATATCCCTGTATTGTATATTCATCTGTTACTTCATAGATATGTACAAACTTTACATTGTAAGCAGCACTTTGCATTGGAATGTTTTCTACATCCTTTGGCCTTTCGGTTGCAACAGTCCATGCACCAGTTGCAGATGAACCAGTGAACCAAACGCCATTATCAAGTGTAAAATATTTTCCTCCTGCTTCTTTTAATACAGTAAGATTTGAGTTTTCGGCTAACTCTAAAGAAGATCCTTTAATGGGAATAAATTTTGGTGATCCATCATATTCCACTTTTACTGTTGCCGTTTTGCGATCTACTTTTGCTATTTGCGGAATTTCTGCATCTATCATTGCTTCTTCTGCCGCATCTGTTCCTGCAACACTAGATAATACTTCATCTTTTTCCGAGCCTTCCGGTATATTAGAAAAATCAGCCGGTAATTTATCAGGCTCATTAAATGTCCACGGGCCATTAAATGAAGAAGATTTATACCAACGGCCTGCTATCAGAATATAAATGGATTGTGTAGTGTTGTCTTTTAAAATATTATTGGATGAATTGGAAACATAAGACAAATTAGTACTGTCAATATTTTTATATACTGCTTCACCTTTTGATTGAATTACTTCTGCAGGAACTGTACTTACAATAATCTCTGTTGCCTCAGGTTTGGTAGTCACATCTTTGCCATCATTATTTTCTTTTTCCTGTTTTTTAATCTGGTCGTTGATGTTTTTCACTTTTTTTGACATCGTTTTTTCTGCAGTCCAGCCGCTGCTAACAGAAGCAGACTTGTACCATACACCACCGCTGTACATATTCCACTGACTGCCTTCTTTAAAAATTAATGAAGGTGAGTTAACGACCCGTTCTGCATCCAGGTCTTTATCTTTTTGTATAATGGGTTCGCCATTTAAAACAACCAATGTGGTAGGTTTTGTTGTATAAATAATTTTAGGCGGATCATTATTATAAATTTCTGCGTTGGGATGATCTTTTTTAATGGTAGCTACTAAAGCATCCAAAGAAATTTCTAAATTCCATTTTGGTATTTCAGTTTCTAAAAATGCAGTTAACTTATCTAACTTAACCTGATCATCTACACCGATAAATTTAGAAGCAGTAATAGTAATTGACTCAAGGACTGCTGTACGGTTGCTTTTATCCGTTGACATAAATGCATCATAAAATATAACCCCAAAAACTGCTTCACTTGTCGGCGTTTCCTTTACTGAAACTGCAGAACGCCCCTTAATTTTATTGCCCTCGAAGCTTTCCGGTTGCGGCTGGTAAAGAGTAGCGTTACCACCGTTTTTGAAAGGAATTACTTTAGGCCATGTGTTTTGGGCTTTGATTGTGAGACATCCTGCCAGTAGCAGGATACTAAATGCGAACCTCATTTTAATTTTCATAATTATCAAGTTTGAATTTTATACAAAAGGTTTTTGCAAGCGTATTTCACATGCCTATTTTTTTGCAAACCGCATCACCGCTATATCACTCATGATGAAATTGAGTGTGCTGCCGTCTGTGACCGACCATGTATTTATTTTTTTCAATGTTTCCATAAATACATTTTCCCCTTCGCCTGGGCACATCATTCTTGTCATCGCCATCGGTTCCATAAAATTTATTTTATGGCCATCCACATTTAAAGGGCCATTAAAATTGTTGCAACTGCTGTTGCCGCTTATCCTGTTATTGGCGACATCGAATGTAATGGTTGGTTTTTTGCCTGGATACAATCCATCAAATGCAATGCGTGGTCCCGAGATATAATTTAACTCCCATGTGCCTGCTAATTTTGAATTCTCGTTCATGGTTGCGGTCGTTTTTTTTGATCCATTACAGGCGGTAAATAAACAGCAAGCAATAAATACGATTATGATGTTTTTATTCATATTCTTATATTAATGTTTTTTAAGCACATATTTATTGGTCAACTCCCCTGTTATTTTATTTCCAGACATGTCCAGTTGTATAAGTTTGTTTTCACCAACAAAATATTGATTTGGCCTTCTCTCAATCCCTAATAATGTAACAGTATTGCCTGCATTATTCCAGATGAAGCTTCCTTTTTTCTCTATTGCTTTATCCGCTTTGCCCAAGTACTTTGTTTTTATTGAATAGCTGTTGTCCTGGTTCAGTGTTAATACAGTTTCGATTCCTTCGCAATCTGCACATGGAGTTACTCCTTTATATGTTCCGCCCCAATCTAATGAATTGGCGCTGTTGTGCTGATCCGGTAAAATAGCTGTTGAATCTGTATTTGCTTTTTCAGCATCAGTTTCAGCCTGGTCAGGATTTTCGCCACACCCGGTATTTAGAATAACCGTAAGTATAAATAAACTATACAGCAGAGATTTCTTCATGAAAGGTTTTCTTTGTTTATACTATTTTAAATTTTACTATGTTGTTTAAAAATATTTTCAATCAATAAAAAATATCACAACTTTACCAATCCTGATATAATCAAATTTTTATACTAGACCTCAGTCCCAGGAACAAAGCCCCGGGGTTATTTTTCAGTATCGGGTTTATCCATTGCACATCTCCACCAAGCGAAAACCATTTAGTTAACCATGCCTGATAAAATAATTCTACACCCGTTTCATTACGTAATGGCCTGCCCAATGACCGTGCAAAAGCATCCAGGGGACTGCTTAAAGAATAATGATACATGGCCAGCCCCCACTTGTCATCGCTTCTGTTTTTAAAGAAACTGTTTCCGCCAATTCCCAAATGCATACCGGCATGGATGGGATTGGGATTACCATCGCTGATACTAACCATACCAAATAATCCCCAGCCTTTTCCTTTTTCTGCATAATCAACAATGGGCTGATTGATAGCATAGTTGAAATACCAACGGCTGTTTTTTCTTCCCAAAACACTGTCAGGAGTTGGTAATACTAAATCGCCGAGATCGTACAGATCAGTTCCGTCCTGTGTACTATATGCTGCACGCACAGAGTGGCTGCCTTTTTTGCCACCGATGGTAACTTCTTTTTCTACTGACCCCGAGAAGGTAATACCTGCTTTGAAAGGAGATTTAAACACACTTTGATTTGCATAATCGGCGGGGTCGTACACCATAAAAGTATATTTTAATGCCTTTGTTTTTATTGTACTGATGGCCCCCAGCATATAAGGTGGGGTAATACCGGAAACAGGACCCGGAAAATTTACATTCCATAAAGCATCAATACCGGCTCCGCCGCTGAAACGGGTCCCCCCTGCTATATCCACCATATTTATTTTGCCAATCATAAGTGCATTGGCTTTTCCAAACTGGAAAACCAGATGCAGGCTGGTGATATCAAAAGCTTCACTGCTATCAAGCCCCGGAAACGTAGTAGCAATGTTGTTAGGGATTAATGTGCCGCCTTTTCCGTTCAGCGATTCTCCAAAATTTTGCTCCAGGTGTGTTACTAGTGTCCATCGCTTAAGGCCCAGTTTCACCCCATTGAATTTTATCATAAGATCGGCCTTACCGGAAAAAATGGATTCATTGTCTCCTGCGCCTGCAACATAATTGTGCTGGAAAAAAGTTACCCTTGGTTCAATGATGAGGCCATTCTTTTTTAAACTATCCCTGGCGCCGCCCCAGTTGCCGGTTAAGCTGGATTGTTTTGTTGAGGTTTTTTTAGTAGCAGTTGTGTCCTGAGCAAATGCAACAGCAAATAGTAAGCAAGCACCTGCTGTAATCATTATTTTTTTCATACAAAATATTTAAGTTTTAAAAATTATTTTTTATAAACCGATTTCCCTTCAAAAATTGTATTTAACACAACCGTGCCGTCAATATTTTCGACAGGTATGGCAAAAAGATTTCTGTCCAGCACAATCATATCTGCATACTTGCCTTCTTCGATAGAACCGAATTCTTTATCCTGCATTGTGGCCTGTACACCACCCAGTGTAAAAATTTTTATCGCCTGGGCCAATGTTATGGGTTGCCCCAACTGGCCCAGGATTTTTCCATAAGGATCTTTTCTTGTTGCCATGGCTTCTATATTTGGAAAGGGCGAAGGACTGGGAAAACCCAAAGGCCAATCGGACCCATAACCGGCTACAACTCCTGCATCAACAAATCCCTTTATCGGAAACCATTTTGTTTGCATCCGTTCTTCTCCAAACAATGGTTCGAGGATTGGGCTAAAACCACTTGGGAAAAATAATGCCGGGGAAAAATCGGCATAAACACCGAGCTCCTTAAATCTTTGGATATCTGCTGTACTTACCAAACTGCAATGAGCTATGTGATGATGCAATCCTGGGTTTGGAAATTCTTTCTGAAATTTTTCGATGAGGTTCAATACTTCATGAACAGTGCCATCTCCATTTGCATGAAAATGAAGTTGTATTCCTGCCTTATGATATTCCAGCAGCTGAGGCAGATATTTCGGTCCGATGCTGATGCCTGTTTCGCCTTTTGTTTTTGGATTGTTGCTATAGGGTTCCAGTAGCAATGATGTAAAACTAACCCAGTTGCCATCTGCTACAACTTTCACACAGTTTGGGTTTACTAAGTGCGATTGATACTTTTTACGTTCAGCAATCAGCTTTGCAGCATCTTCATCGCTGGAAATACTTTGTGCATAATCATGCATGTTTAGTGCAGTTTGCACCCGCATATTAAGTTTACCCTCGTCTTCCAGTCTGCGGTAACCGGCCAACATCCCCTCATTTGTTTTTGCATCTGTTATTGAAGTAATACCTACGGCACGCAGTTCATTTAACCCTTTACTTAAACCCTGGTACCACGACTCATTGCCGACAATAGGAACTAACTTGCCAACCAACGCAAATGCTTCACCTGAAAGATATCCGGTTGCATCGCCGGTTTTTGGATCCCGGTCTATTACACCAGCATCCGGATTAGGTGTAGATTTAGTAATACCTGCCATTTCGAGGGCCTTACTGTTAGCAGTAACATTGTGACCACTTTCGGCCACAAGCAACACTGGTATGTCTTTAACTACTGCGTCAATAAGTTCTTTGGACATTTTACCATTGGGAAACATTGCATGCCCCCACTGTTTACCCCGGATAGCCTTCAGTTCTGGGTGCTTTGCCACATAAGCTTTAAGTGCAGCCTGAATTTCTTCTTTGGTGGCGGTAGAAGAAAAATCGAGTTGACCGTCAATTGTAAAAGCGTATTTATATGAAGTATGCACATGAGCATCATAAATACCCGGCATTACAAAATTGCCGGCAAGATCAATTACTTCAGTTTTTTCGCCAATAAATTTTTCTATAGCTGCATTGCTGCCCACTTTTATAAACTTGCCGTCTTTTATAGCAACAGCTTCTGCCCATTCCTGTTTTTCATTTACGGTATATATTTTACCGTTTTTATAAACGGTGTCAGCAGTTTCTTTTTTTGCTGTGTTGCACGAAAAGAAAATAGCTGTTGCTATAATTGCAATGAGTAATTGATTTTTTAGTTTCATTTTTTAACTATTAATCGATTATTTGTAAATGTATTCATTCCAAATTTTTTCTACTCTTCCCCGGTTTCAGTTGTTTTGCATTTTGCGGGCTAACTACTTTCTTTCCGGTCTTTGCTTCAATTTGTCTTCGGGTATTGCCTGCGATAGTTCCACCCTGACGGGCAATAGTTTTATTTTCTTCAAAATTTTTCGGTTTCTTTTCCTTACTGATTTCTGTGGTAGTGGCTTCTGCCAGCATGTTCAGCACCAGTTCAAGGTTTGTCATGTTATCCCTCAGGTTTTCCTTTTTCAGATTTTTATGTTGCTTATATTCTTTTACTTTTTTACCACTCCATGCCTGGGTTATAATGTCTGTAAGTGTTGCAAATTCCTGACCCTTTTTTACACCTATGTTTTCCCATTCATCAGTAAGTTCTTTCCTTACTTCAATACTTTTCAGGCGTTGGTTAACCCAGTCTTTGCTGTAACCGAGATTCAAATAGTTTTCCATAGCCCTGTCAATGCTGATTTCAGGATCCTGGCTTTCTTCTATTCGTTCATATCCAACTTTTGCCAGCCATTGTTTAAAAGGTTCTGCTTTTGGAGAAGGGATAGATTGGATTAGCCTGAGTAGTTGCTCTGTATGGGCTACATCGGTCATTC
Source organism: Ferruginibacter sp. (assembly GCA_031422055.1). GTDB lineage: Bacteria > Bacteroidota > Bacteroidia > Chitinophagales > Chitinophagaceae > Ferruginibacter. The sequence continues at coordinate 11,412 of JANOPU010000099.1, read as the reverse complement.
TCATTTTTCCATCGGCAGCTCCCATTTTCAAAGCGTTACAATTTGTAACGGTTTCGTTTCCTTCTTTAAGCAGTCTTTTTTTCAGAACACGCCAATATACTTGTGGATTATTGCTTTCAGTTAAAGATGCAATAATATCTACAATAGCAAAATACCACATCTCTTGTTCAGCATCCCAATGGCTGCGAATTATTTTGCTTTCAAATAATTTAATGTTACTCATTTTCAAAAGCTAATCAGCATTGCGGCTGCGATTTTGTGATTTTTAGCATTTGGTCTATTGCTTTTTATAAACCGATTTGCCTTCTTTAATGGTTTCAAGTACTATAATATCTTTTATTTTCATCTTATCAACCTTTAAAGGGTTTTCAGAAAGCACTACCATGTCGCCTAATTTTCCTGCCTTTAGCGAACCTTTGTTATAATCTTCAAAATGCTGGTAGGCGCCCCAAATGGTAATAGATTGTAAGGCTTCGTAAGGGGTCAGCCGTTCGTCTGCACCAATAATAGCACCGCTCCTGGAAACACGGTTTACTGTAGTCCACATAATCATCATCAAGTTTGGTAGCGCTACAGGTGCATCGGTATGGCTAGTTACATGCAGCCCTTTGTTAAGGGCAGATTTGATAGGACTGATTTTATTTCCCAGTGAGTCACCAATAATTTGTTTGTGCCAGTCGCCCCAATAAAAGGTGTGCATGGGATAGAGTGAAGCGACCACATCTAATTTTTTCAGACTGTCCAACTGATCCATGCGAGTGTATTGTCCATGAATTAATACATTTCTTCTGTCGGCATTTCCATATTTAGCGGCAGCCGGTTTCATACATCTTATCAATTGATCAACAGCAGCATCGCCATTAGCGTGGGTAATTATTTGCCAGTTATTAGCAAAAGCGGTATCAAATATTGCCATTACTTTTTTATCGTCTGCTATAATAGGATAACCTAAATATCCTTGTTTTTGACCATCAGGCGGTATCAGGTATGGAATGGTTCTCCAGGCGGTGCGGCCCTGAGGAGAGCCATCTAAGCCAAGTTTTACGCCTCCTATACGGTAATGGTGATTGTATTCTTTTTTGTTCCATTCGCTATGTAGGTATTTAGTCATTGAGTAATCTACATATGACACTAAATCAACTTTGAGTTTTCCACTTAGGGCATAACTGGCCAGTTGTTCGTGATTTCCCATTGCCTTACCTTCTTGTATGCTTGTGTGACCAAATTTGAATGCCATTTCCTGTGACTTATAAAAATAAAAATCTACCAATTCTGGTTCTGGTGTAACGATGGGGAAAAGAACTTTAAGCGCTGCCATTTCTTCCAACACGCCATTGGGTTCTTGAGAGTTGGGCATTCTGCGGATAACCCCACCATCAGGGTCTTTTGTTGCAGCTGTCATTTTTATTAACTCTAAGGCTTTGCTGTTTACCGAACAAAAATGACCTGTAATATGCATAACACAAACAGGTACGTCCATTGAAACCTTATCCAGGTCTTCCCTTGTAGGAAATCTGCCTTCTTTCAGTACAGCATCGTCAAAACCTATCCCAAAAATCCAACCTTTGGTTTTGCCTGTTCCGTTTTTGGCATGCCAGTCTTTCATTATTTGAACCAAGTCATCAATACTATCGCAATTTCCATCAGGACCAGGCAATAAATTCCCTGCTACCGCCTGCATGCCCAAAGCTGCAAAATGGATGTGTCCTTCAAAAAAACCAGGTACCAATGTTTTACCTTTTAAGTCGTTCATGCTGGTGCTGTCGCCATGTAGCTTTTCGGCATCGGCCTTGCTGCCTACAAAAACTATTTTCCCATCTTTTAAAGCAACCGCTTCTGCATAGGCAGGGCTGTCGCCTTCCATGGTAATAATATCACCATTGTAGTAAATAGCATCGGCGGCATCAGCCATGGATGCAGATGGTTTAGTGGTTGCATTATTATTGCAGCTTGCAAGGGCCAATGCAACGAGGCCGATGAATAGTTGGGTTTTTAGTTTCATGATTATTATTTTTTATATATTGATTTTTATTTTTTTTACAAAAAGAAAGTACCACCTAACCGAAAAGTATAAACATCGTAGGTAAAGTTTGGATTAAAGCTCACATTCATTTTAAACTTGTTGGGTTTAATAATTCTGTTTAGATTAAACTCTGCCGCCCAAATACTTTTCCAGTTGCCGTTGGTACTTAAGAAAGTTGGGATTGGGTTTACAAACAAAAAAGTTTGCTTATTGATAACATAGCTGGCATTAAACTGAAAGCCAATACCATCACTGCTGAACTTATTGATTTCAGGAATCAGATTTGTTCCGGGCTTGGTTATGTGTACATAATTAATTCCGGGAAACAGGGATATTTTTTTGGAAACAATGAATCCAAATACCACTCCTCCGGCCAGCGACCAGCTACTGCTACCCAAACCATTTTTATAAGAACCGGTTGGAATACTGATATCAGCAAAAGGAGCTATGGCAATAAAAGACTTTGAAATATTCCGTTTAACTGCATTGAAATAGCGAACTCTCATATCGCCCAGGCCAAATTTATTGGTGCGGTCGTTGTACAAAAATGGCAGTTCAATCAATAATAAATTATCAGGATTAAAGGCATACTGCACATTAGCCCGTACACCAAACAGGTTTTGTGTTTTACCCACCTGGTATTCTAAATTGGCGTTTACCTGTGTGTACAAGTTGGTGGGTTTGGAAGGATCTATTTCTGCTTTCTTTGCGCCAGTACTATCCTGAGCATAACTGGATTGCAGAAGGATAAATGCTCCAAAAAGTGACACCCTTACAATTTTTTTCAACCACATGTTTTAATTGATTATTGTTTAAAGATAAATTTATTTTAATGAAAATGCCTTGCCTTCAAAAACTGTTTCCTCAGCAATAAAAACAATGATGAATTGATGTTGAATTTTCATTGATGTTTATTTAAAAGCAAAACTGTTTGGTGGAATATTGGGGTATACCAAAGTAAAAATGGAATATGGAAGATCGGGTTAATAAATACAATACAATTTTATTTGCCTATAAAAATTAGTATTAAAACGTAATTTTTTTTGTAGTAAAATATACCACCTCAAGCCTGTACTTCATTACAGTCGGCTAAAGCATACTTTAGCCATTGATTTGTTTAATGTATTCCGAAGGTGTTTGCCCGGTTATTCCCTTAAAGTTTTTGATAAAAGTTGACCGGGCAGTAAAACCACATTCCGCCGAAATGGCTTCAAGGGTAAGGTTCTTCCAGTGTGGGTTATTTAAATGCGCCATAAAATAATTTATCCGGTACCTGTTTAAAAATTCACGAAAGCCCATGCCATATTCCCGGTTGATAAAGGCAGAGAGTGTATTGCGGGCTATATTTGTGTCAATAACCAACAGCTCCAGCGAATAGAGGGGATTTAGAAAGGGCTGGTGTTCATTAAAAAAATCTTCTACCTTTTTTTTATATTGATTTGAGTCTGACTGGCTGATGGCCATTTCTTTATCAGCTTCACCGGCAGTTTCAATATTATTTTCGTTAGTGTCAATAGTTGGTGAATCAATAACCTGGATAACCCCCAATAGGGTTTCCTTTTCCATAATTGGGTAGTACGAAAAGCCAGGCTGATAAACCCCATACAACAATTTAGGCCGTATGAACAATTGAACACAAATAACAATTACTGTAATGCAAAGGGCAAAATCTATAACTGCAAAATTAGTTTTCTTTAGAGGTGCAATTATTGAACTGGCCAGAACAGCCAGCAGCAACCCTGCCATTAACCCATTAAATATGGTTAACCATCCCAGCAGCATCTTATTATCGGATACAACCTGAGGGGTAGCTTTTTTTTTAAACTGCAATATTAGCCGGTAGTTTAAAATAATAAACAATGATAACCATATCACTCTTAAGAGTGGAAAAACATATGCCGGAAAAATCCCTTCACCAAGCTGTGCCTGTAAGGCTTTGTTGCTGAATAATCTCTTTAGGTAATCAGTTTTTTCCTGGTATGACAGGGCATAAAACGGAATAAGGTTGATGGCATACAGCAGGGCCGGAACCAATAGCCACCAATCATTACGCCTGAAGCTAAATTCGCCCTTCAAAACAGACCTTACATATAAATAAGCCGCTGGGGTTATTAGTAAAGAAAAAGGAGTAACCACCCTAAACATAAAGGGTACTTTAAGCATTAGTTCAGAATATAGCAAAACATTATTCAGACTTTGGAAAGAAAAAATCAATAATACAAACGCCAGCATACTGCTACTGTAGCGCTGTTCCTTATTAACCCAAAGCAGTATGCCCGCTGCTAAAAAAGCCAGTAAAAACGAGATGAATGAAAATATAATGTCTACCTGTTCGATGGGCAAATTTAAAGAATAAATTTATCGCACAAATATATAATGATTTGATAACGAATGGATAAGTTTGGCACTACTACATGTCAAAAAAATGCACTTACTGATGTTGAGTAGCATTCATATCGCTCATCCTTTTTAGAAAAGGAAAACCAATAAAGTTAAAAAAACTAAGTGATTTTAAAAAACCACCCCGCAATTAATTGGGTATTTTATTATGACCGGTTTATTTTTTATAAACCGTTTTACCTTCTTTAATTGTTTCAGCTACATTAATATCCTTAATCTTCATTGGCTCTATTTTCAAAGGATTGTGATCAAGGATAACAAAGTCTGCCAGCTTTCCTTCTTTTATAGACCCTTTACTATTTTCTTCAAAATATTGATACGCAGCATTGGTTGTAAAAGTCTGTAAAGCCTGTTATACTGTAATGCGTTCATAAGCACCCATTACCTGGCCGCTTCTTGAAACACGGTTCACAGCCGTCCAAAGCAGATACATCTGGTCAATCGGAAACACATTAAAAACAGTATGATTGATTGGATGCATCCCTAATGCAATGGTTGATTTCATCGGGCTGATAAAATTTGTCTGTTCGGCGCCACGGCTTTTCATATAAACGTCAGCAAAAATGAAAGTGTGTTCAGTAAAGAAAGAAGGGATCAGGTTATACATTGCATACTTTTCCAACTGGTCTTTCCTGATAAATTGAGAATGGATCATGATTGTTCTTCTTGCTGCGCCGGGATCCTTACCGGATGCGTATTCATGAGCCTTCAGTGCCATATCAACAGTGCCATCGGCATTGACATGAATAAGCAATTGAAGGTTTTTATCTTACACATTTTTTACCATTTGATTCAGAAAAGTAAGCTCTCACTTCCAATTCTTTTGACCGGCAGGGCCACCAGTTAAGTATGGAGTTGTAAAAAAAGCAGTTCTTTCAGAGCCGGAACCATCCGTAGTAATTTTAAAACCACCAAACTTCACATGATTATTATACTTTCCGAAATCAGCACTAGTATGCATTTTCATTGCAGTATCAAATTCTGCAATAAAAGGATAAGAAATAACCTCTATAAATAACTCTTTATTTTTTGCAACTGTTGTAAAATTATTTTCTCCATAAATGTACTCTAAGCCTGCTATAAAAACGGGATAATTTTTACAAACAAATTGGCATTGGCATAGATACTGTTTTTAAAAGTGATTTGTACTTTGCTTTTATCCTCAATTCGGACGGTACTAAACTCTAGGTTGCAGCGAAGCATATCTGTAAGTTGATGCTGGTAAGTAATGGCAGCACCATAGCTGTTTGCTAATTGAAGATTTTTATATTATCAAGATAACCGGCTGTTCCATTTATACCCGGCAAATACCTGCCAGGCCCCTTGCCATAAGAACCCGTTAATACCATTTTGCCCGGATCTACAAAGTTCACTATTGTTAAATTTATTTTAATTGCTATCGCTGTATGATTTACCAGCAGCGTTACCCTTGCTTTTATAGTCATGGCTGACTGAATAACTATATGAATAAGTGAAAACATTATTTTCGTTTACCCGTTTTTGATAGTTTCGGTATCCCTAATCTTTAGGTACCCACTGAATTGATCCTTTGCCAAAATTCTTAATACTAAGGGCCACTTTGTTTATGGGTAAATCTATTTTTCTTACTGTTGCAGCAGGTACTATTTTAAGTTCCCCTGAATTGCAGAGTGGTGCTTCCGGAAAAAAAACAGCGCAAAACCCCTCTGCTTCCTCAGCCAGGAACCCAATATTCCAGGTATCACCATCATTAACAAGTACCGGTTTTAAGGAATCTTCATTCTCTTTACCGATAGCACCAGCAGTCATACTCTTCATCATAGTATAACCCGGGACATGGGAAAGTACATTATCTTCCAGCATGCTTACCAGTCTCTTAACAAATGAAATACGGAATATTAATCCACCCAAAAAACAGGACACAAGCAATGACAGGACAGCTAATATCTGGCTACCGTCAAAACCTAAAAAAATATCAGGCATTTTCTTTGCCAGGGGAGTTAAAATTTTTACAAAGCCGTTATGAATTTTCATAAATACTGTAACCAGCAAAATCAGCGGAAGTAAAAATAAAATACCACCGGTGATTGTTGTAACCAAAAATGTTTTTATTGATTTCATTGCCAATAGATTTAATGATATGTTTTAATCCTGTTTTGAAGGTTTGAAGAAAATAAAGGACGCCATTGCGTCCTTTATAAATTACTGAACAATTTCTTCAATAACTTTACGGCATTTTTTCATAAATGAAAATTACCCGTTACTTATCATTTTTTAAATACTCACTTTGAAACCCCGGGAGGAAAACCTGCCATTATGCTTGTCACAGCATTATTGATCGCCTCTTCAGGATTTTTGGGTGCCTTATCAATGTCTTTATTGCCAATACCCTCCCAAACGACTTTGTTTGTTTTAGCGTCCACTATATCAATGATCAAAGAGCCATCTTTATAATTGTAGGTATTAACAGTTGTATAACCTGATGCTCTAACCCCTCCATAATAACTATATGGCCTGTAGACACTTCCATAACCATAATAATTAGTGGTAGCTGTCACCTCCTGCTTATCTTTTAATATAGTAACAGCATTAACCATCAGGTCGGGGTTCTGTGTTGTTTCTTTTAAACCTTTTCTAATCAATTCGGCCTTGATGGCATTGGCAATTCTGTCGGCATTCAACTGACTTACACTTCCTGTAGTTTTAAGATTATAAAAATTAAAGGTCTTGTATGACGAAAAATTAACAGACTTATCATAGTCGCTGCTTACTTTTAAACTTGAACCACATGCTATAAATAAAACTGTACTTAAACAAAACAGGAAAAAAGTTTTGATCGTTTTCATTTTTAATTTGATTTGAAATTGTTAATTTGATATCGGAAGCCTTATAAAGTTAGGGAATAGTTGCTAAAAAAACTGCTTCAATTTCTTTTGGGTCAAATTGTCGCCGGTTGGTGGGGACACCAACCAGTGCTGCCCGCCGTGGGTGGTGTCCCCACCAACCACGAGAAGCATGTTCATTCGACAATTTGAAATGCATCTTTTCTTTTTGATAATCCATTTATAATATAGAATCAGGTATTCTTTATAAAAAGTCAATACGGGTTTTGTATTATGATTCGTTTTAGTTGAAAAAATCTACAAGCAGGCAGTCTTGCGTAATGATGCTTCAGAATTTTTTGGTGACATCAACACCTGATAGTAATATTCCGGATGAATAATAAAATTATAAAAAGGCTTGTCTATGAGTCTATAAATAATTTTCTTAACTCAACAATTTTGTCATTCCAGGGTTTTGTGGTAATAATACCACGGCTGGGGCGGTCCAAATCAAGAATGGTAAAAATAGTAGCAACAGTCATAATTGTATAAATGGACAGAATGATCCAGTCTTTCCTTTTCACATTTTTAGAATAACCAATAGTAAAACTCCCCAACAGGTTTAATACAATCAATAACCACATGATTAGATCCGGAACCCTTGATATCCTGGCAGCTTCACGGCTGGTTACAACATCAATCATGTTATTTAATGCTGGTACCATTACAGAATGTGGCATAGCAAGTTTGGATGAATTTGCAGCATTAGCAGCAGTTGTCCATATTCTGCCTGAAATAATTTCAGATTCTGCCAGCCATTTATCTATGAGCAGTTTATTATTTCCGGCATTATTATAAGCGATTCTGGCTTCAATATATTGTTTAAAATCATTTCTAAAAACAGTACGAATAGAATCAGGATATAAATCAGCTCGTAAAATTGCTGTACTGATATCATTTGCCTCATGAATAGTTAATTCGATTCTTTTATCATACCTGGAGGCTGTCATACTGAATGTAAAAGACAGCATTAAAGCAAGTAATCCCAACAATGCTCCTTCCAGGGGACCAACCCCATCTGATTTAGCTTCAGGTTTTTTTATTTTTTGATGATACCCGACGATTGTACCCAGCACATAAAATAATAAAATGAAAATAAATAATAAAATGGCAATGATATAAGAAGCTGTATTAAATAATATTGAACAGACCATAAGCTGAATTTATAAAGAATTATTGCTTTGAAAATAGTATAATAAATACAATTAGAAGTTGTTTGATTGAATTTATTTTTTCAAAAGTCTGATCTGACATTACCGGAAATAATTGCAGGAATATTCTGCCTGAATAAGTTTTACTATCCTGATCGGCTATGAATAAAAAAAATCTGAAAAGAATATTTCTTAATTTAAGAATAATAAAAAGCTATTCCGTGCAATTCCAGTTTGATGTTAGGTTAAAACAGTATAGTATTTAAATACAAGTAAAGATTGAAAAAATCAGTAATGAAGACCCTATAGTAATCTAATTAAATTATGCATAGAAATAAGATTATTAACTATGAAGCTAGGACAATTTATGTCTGCTCCCAAATAGTAAGTTAATATTTTACCAGTCTGATTAGATGTTTGATACTGATAAAATGATAAAACTCCGGGTTCGTTTCTCCTTTTTACTAAAAGAAGTTTATATAAGGTTTTGCATGTCTTTTTGCAAAAAAATAATTTCCAGTATTACACATCTTATCATTGAATATACAGATACTTACCCGCCAAACAAAAAAACTATAAACTTTTGGTTTATAGCTTTTTGAACGAATTTGGCGGTTTTATGGCGGAGAGCGAGGGATTCGAACCCCCGGACCTGTAACAGTCAACAGTTTTCAAGACTGCCGCAATCGACCACTCTGCCAGCTCTCCGCGGCAAAAGTAAGGGTATAGGTTTTAGGAACAAAAATTTATTCCCTCTTTTGCAATATTTTTTAAACCCCGGAGAAGAAAACTTCCGAATATAAGGATCAGTAAGGCTTTCAAGAAGTCAAGGGCTAACCGATTTTTTTATCCAACTATTATGGAATTTGTACAGCCGATTTCTCAACTACCACAACCAGGTCTTTTATAGCAACGGTCATAGGCATTACACCTACCTGCAGCAAGGCTTTCTTTCCTCTGATCTCCTTAACAATACCTACCTGCCTGTTTTGTTTCATTTTAACCTTATCACCGATCTTAATATCCCCACCTACCTCATCAAATTTTTCGTTCAGCTTTTTCTGTTGCTTATCATTTTTGAATCTGTCTTTTTGGTTGAATAACAATGCGTGGATCATTTTTACAACACTATCCTTATCATCGGTTTTACGCCATTCGATCAGCATGGCTTTTAACCTGCGTTCCATATCTTTCAGGTAGATCAATTTTTCTTCGGATACTTTATTTTGCTGTTTTAATATTTCTATTTCCTGACGGTGCTTTTCTTTATTCATCAACGCAAGCATCTCTTTTTTTAATTGCTCATTTTCTTTAAGTAATTGTTGCAGGTTTCTTTTCTCTTTGTCAATTTTTAAAAGGTCCTGTTCCGTACTGTTTAATAACTTATCCAGTTGAAAATGATCATCATCTACCAGTTTCCTGGCTTTGGCGATCAATTTTTTATCCAACCCGATCCTTTCAGCAATGGAAAATGTATAAGAACTTCCGGGTTTGCCTGTCTGCAGTTTATATAATGGCAACAGATTCTTTTCATCAAACTGCATGGCACCGTTAATAATCCCCGGTACTTTATTGGCCATCACTTTCAGGTTAAGATAATGGGTGGTAACAATGCCAAATGAATGTTTGTGTGCCAGTTCTTCCATGATCACTTCTGCAAAAGCTCCTCCAAGGTTCGGGTCACTGCCGCTGCCCAGTTCATCAATAAAAAAAAGTGTTTTACCATTGGCATGTTCCAAAAAATATTTCATGTTCTTCAGATGAGAAGAATAGGTACTTAGTTCAAATTCAAGGCTCTGAGTATCGCCTATGTGGATCATGAGTTGTTTAAAAATTCCCATTTCACTGTCAGGACTAACCGAAACCAACAAACCTGCCTGCAACATCACTTGCAACAGTCCAGCCGTTTTTAATGTAACGGTTTTTCCACCTGCATTGGGGCCACTTATGACAAGTATACGGTTTGCTTCATCCAATTCAAGGTTTACCGGAATGGTTGGCTTACCCATTTTTTTATTGTACAAAAGCAATAACGGATGATACGCATTGATCAGTTTCACATGCGCCCTGTCTTTTAACTGTGGGAAATTTCCCCCCATATCAATGGCCAGTTTTGCTTTTGCTTTAATAAAATCAAATTCACCGGCAATATCATGATACGTTTTCAACAGTGAAGCATAAACACTTAATTGTTGTGTTAGTGCCCGAAGTATCCGATACACTTCTTTAGTCTCATCAAATTCCAGTGAAAATATTTCATTGTTGAGTTCGGTGGTTTCTTCCGGTTCTATAAAACTGGTCTTACGGCTATCGCTCTCTGCATGCAATACTCCTTTGATCATTCTTTTCTGTTCAGCAAAAACGGCCAGCACTCTCCTGCCGTTCATAAAACTTTCTTCAATATCTGCCAGGTATCCCTGCTTATTTAATTTACCTACAATCCTGTCAAATACCTTTCTCAATTCATTTCTTTTACGAAACAGGCTCATTCTGATCTTCGAAAGTTCTTCACTCGCATTATCTTTTACCATGCCTGCTTCATCAACGATCTCATCGATCATCACTTTGATCCCTTTTTCATAATATGTATTTTCAATGACACTTGCAAGGCCTGTATAAGTGTTTCTTCGTTCTGTATCAAACCATCTGAAAATATTATTAGTATTTTCAGCCAACCGTCGTAAAAGTAAAAACTGTTCTCCGCTCAATGATGCCCCCGGTATACCGAGTAATTTTATTTCCCTGGCTATATTAATAATGAAGTCGTTGGGAAAATATTCTCCGCTTTGATGAATGATCTTACATTCATTTGTCTGAAGAAGCTCTTTCTGAATAAATTCAATTTTTGTATGAATACGAAGTTGCAATGCCTTGTGTTTCGCATATTCAGTTCGGCAATGTGCAGCAAGTAAATCTTTTATTTTATCAAACTCCAGTTGATGTAAAGTAGAATCCGGAAAAAATTTCATGAAATGTT
>JANOPU010000098.1:0-17490 GCA_031422055.1 Ferruginibacter sp. | reverse complement strand
ATAGCAGGCTATGGGATTAGTTTGGTCATTCCCGGGAAGAAGGAAGATATCATTTCCTGGAACGCATTTGCTACGGTAGGTGCGCATTTGATATTCTTCCAGTTTTTTCTGGTGTATTGGTTATTCAACGGTCATCCAACGTTGGATTACAAAGAACTCGTATTGTTCACCACCACAGACTATGAATTCTTTGTTGATTTTTATTTCGACAAAATCACAGCGGTGTATTTGCTGGTGGGATCCTTTCTTACATTTCTTGTTACCATCTATAGTCGCTACTACATGCACCGCGAAAGCGGGTATAAGCGGTTCTTTAACACGATCCTTTTCTTTTACGTGGGATACAATGTGGTGATTTTTTCAGGTAACATGGAAACCTTGTTCATCGGATGGGAAATAAAAGGCATTTGCTCGTTTATATTAATTGCTTTTTATCGAAATCGTTATTTACCAATAAAAAATGCTTTCAAAGCCGTTACCAACTACCGCATCAGTGATGTAGCACTCATGTTAGCCATGTGGATGATGCACCACCTTACGCATAAGAATATTAACTTTTCTCAGTTAGGAGAAGCAAAAGAGATGGCCACTGATGCGGGTCAATCGGGTATGGCCATATTTATAGTTTGTATGATAATATTGCCGGCGGCTATCAAATCTGCACAGTTTCCTTTCACAACCTGGCTGCCACGAGCAATGGAAGGGCCCACTGCTTCTTCAGCTATTTTTTATGGCTCACTAAGTGTACATATTGGCGTTTTTTTATTGTTACGTACACATCCTTTCTGGGAAGATATGTTGTGGGCAAAGGTTGTAATAATAGCAATCGGGGCTTTAACAGCAATAATGGCAACTATGATTGCAAGGGTGCAACCAACGGTTAAAACACAAATTGCTTATTCTTCTGCGGCACAAATAGGCTTAATGTTTATTGAACTAGCATTAGGTTTCCACTGGTTGGTATTGATACATTTTGCAGGCAATGCCTTTTTAAGAACTTACCAGTTACTGGTCTCGCCTTCGGTCCTGAACTACCTCGTGCATCACCAGCTTTTTCATTATATCAAACCAACGCAAAAAGTAATTTCGAAATTAAAAGCATCCATATATATGCTTGGTATCAAAGAATGGAACCTGGATACTATCATGTTTTATTACGTCTGGAGCCCCTTTAAATGGATTGGAAAGAAGTTACAATTCCTGCAATCGAATATTTTCATGAGCATTCTTTCCTTTGCCGGTATTGTTCTTTTAGTGTTAGGATATTCAAACCAGCATGTAATTCCATCTTTAAACGGGGCGTTACCAATTATTTTAATGAGTATTGCTTTAGCAGTTATACTGTTTGCTTTCTCTTTCCGGCAATCGGCATTAAAGGCATGGAACTATTTGATAACAGCGCATCTTTTTATCATAGCATCTGTATTGTTCAACGCACCTCATATTAACCTGGTGGAGATTGTATTTTATGTAAGCGGTGTTTTGCTCGCTTTTTTACTGGGTTATTACTGTTTGCAAAAAATAAAAAGAATTGATAACGATATTTCACTCAACCAGTTTCATGGGTATGTTTATGAACAAAACACAACTGGTTTCTTATTTTTAGTATCAGCAATGGGTATGTTGGGCTTTCCATTAACTGCCGCCTTTATTGGTATTGATGTCATGTTTACCTACGTACAAAGCGATCAAATAGTATTGATTATTCTGATGGCACTGTGTTTTATTTTTATTGAACTATCAGCTTTTCGGATTTTGTTGCGCATCTTTTTTGGCCCGCATAAAAAACTGTATCACCCCATTGCTTACAGATCATCTTAATTTTTAGCATCGAAAATATTTATGTTCCTCAAATTAATTTTACCGGTTGCCCTGATCTTATATAGTCAGCTTTCTTTTTGCCAGGAACAACGCCTTTCCGATCATAACAATATTGGATGGCTTGTTTATACGGGAGTATTTAAACTTAAAAATAAAATTTCATTACACACCGAATACCAGTGGCGTAGGGTAAATGGATTAAAAAACTGGCAACAAGGTTTGTTGCGCACCGGTGTAAATTTTGCAATACGGAAAGATATTAGTATCAATGCAGGATATGCCTTTGCTGAAACATTTCCTTATGGCGATTATCCTGCTGCAACCGCTTTCCCTGAACACCGGATTTTTGAGCAGGTGGTTATAAAAAACCCGCTTGGAAAAGTGGATATTTCTCACAGGTTTACACTGGAACAAAGATTTGTTGGAAAAGTTATTATTCAAAACGGATCAAAAGAAACTGATTATATTTTTTTAAACAGAATGCGTTACAGGATAAGAACAGAAATTCCACTTAATAAAACCAATCACGTAAAAAATGGTTGGAGTATTGTCTTAATGGATGAAATATTTATTGGGTGGGGAAAGAACATCGGTGCAAATATTTTCGATCAAAACCGCTTGGCAGTTTTAGTGGGGTATAAAGTAAATAAGAACATTAAAATAGAAGCAGGGTGCCTGAATCAAATTTTGCAACAGGCAAAAAGGGTGAATGATAAACCTGTTTTTCAATACAATAATGGATTTATCCTTGCATCTCATCTATCATTTGATCTGATGAAATAGTATAATAATTAAAAGAGCTCATATGGTATGACACTTATATTTCAAATAAATACAGCCTTATACCCGTTTATTTTGACAAATCTTTGACATTATTTTCTTTCCTGTAAGTCCATTATACCATTTCTTTGCATCTCAAATGAAAATATTGTTTTCCATATTGTTGTTATTAATAACGAGCATCTACATTTTGCCGGTATATGAAGCATTTACTGATCTTAATGGTATTTGTTTAACAGATGTTGAAGACGAAAAAGAAAAAACGAAACAAAAAGCAAAAGAACTATTTTCTTTTAGCAGTTCTTATAATAAAATAACAGATTCTTATACCAGCACCCATTACAGGGTTACTTTTAGTGTTCCTCTTTTGCTACATACAGTAGAAACACCTCCCCCGGATTTTTCATAGGTTTTAGAGCATTGTGCCATGTTCGTATCTATATTTATATTGGCAGAAGCTATTATCGTTATTATTTTCAAATAAAAATTAAAAAATGAGAGGGAAACCGAGCCCGGCTGCAAGAATATTTAATCTTGTTAAGCTGGAGCGAAAAGAAATATCAGCAGTATACTATTATGCAATTTTAAATGGCCTTATCCTGTTGGCAATACCGGTGGGCATTCAATCGCTTATCGGTTTTGCACAAACCAACACAGCTTCATCTTCTATTATTTTATTGATCTTGCTTGTGGTTATTAGCGTTTTTGTTGCAGGGGTATTACAGATCAAGCAATTGCAAATAACAGAAAAAATACAACAGGAAATATTTGTACGCTACTCATTTAACTTTGCTAAACGAATACCGGCACTCAAATTATCAGCCATTGATAATTATTATTTACCCGAGCTGGTCAATCGTTTTTTTGATATCATTAATCTGCAAAAAAGCCTGGCAAAACTGTTGCTTGATTTTCCATTGGCAATCATTCAGATCATTTTCGGTTTGTTTTTGCTGGCTTTTTACCACCCGGTATTTATTGCTTTTGGATTATTGCTAATGCTTGTGATATGGGGGATCCTTTATTTTTCAGGAACCAAAGGGCTGGAAAAAAGTATCGAGGAAAGCAACTACAAATACAAAGTAGCTAGTTGGCTCGAGGAAGTTTCCAGAATTATCCGCTCAGTTAAATTTTCCAAATCACCCGATTTTGTTTTGCAGAAAACAGATGAGTATGTAACCAATTATTTAGAAGCAAGGACCGGGCATTATAAAATATTGGAATTACAATATAAAGCACTGATCGCTTTTAAAACGCTGGTCACCACCGCCATGCTGGTTGTTGGTACCTTTCTTTTATTGAACCAGCAATTAAATGTTGGACAATTCATCGCTTCAGAAATTGTGATACTTACCGTCATCAACTCTGTTGAAAAACTCATCAGTAATTTAGATAGCGTGTATGATGTATTAACTGCTGTTGAAAAAATTGAAATGGTTACTGATAAAGAAATTGAATCAAGCGGAACAATCATATTGCCATCAACAAATGAAGGTGTTAGCATAACATTTAAGGAGACTTCCTTTACTTATTTACATGCACCTGTTGCGGTTTTTAAAAATGTTTCTTTTTCCGTGGCAGCAAATGAAAAAATTTGCATTAGAGGAGACGAAGGTTCCGGCAAATCAACATTGCTCCGCCTGCTTGCCGGAAGCTATGAAGATTTTGATGGCGCTATCATGATAAACGGTATTCCTTTAAAGAATTACAATCTGCAATCTTTGCGTTTAAAAACAGGAGTAGTAATAAGCCAGCAGGATATTTTCGAGGGTACTTTGATGGAAAATATTTGTATGGGATTGGAAAATATGGATATAAATGAAATTCAAATGTTTTGCAGCAAAACCGGTTTAACAGAATACATTACCACATTAAAGAAAGGTTTTGACACACAACTTTCTGCAACGGGAAAAAAGTTACCCGGCCATGCAATTAAGAAAATACTATTGGTTAGGGCATTGATCAATAAGCCAAAACTCTTATTGCTGGAGGAGCCCTGGATCGAGCTCGAGGAAAAGTATCAACAACAAATTAAGCACTTGTTGTTAACAGAGATGAATAATACAACAGTATTTGTAATTACCAATGATCATGAGTTTGGAAGTTCCTGCGATAAAATCATTGAACTAAAAAAAGAAGGATGTAATGTAGTAATGGGGAGCCCACAAACTCCTGCAGGGGGAGAAGAATTTTAATTATTAAACAACAAAAATGAAAATATTAAAAGCATATAACAATATTTACCGGCATGATAAAAGAAGCCATGTAAAATACTGGGCCTTTGGGTTATTACTGTCACTCATGGTTATTTTATTTTTACCATGGACACAGAATATAAGAGCAAGGGGAAGCGTAACAACACTCAGGCAGGAACAAAGGCCTCAGGAACTTAATAGCATCATACCCGGTAAAATTGTAAAATGGTTCGTTAAAGAAGGCGACTTTGTACAAACGGGTGATACCATTTTACAGATCAGCGAAGTAAAAGATGATTACTTTGATCCAAACCTGATTGGCAGAACCGGCGAACAACTGGACGCAAAGCAAATGAGCATTGAATATTACAAAAATAAAGTGAATGCCACCCAAACACAAATTGGAGCACTGGGAAATAACAGGCTGCTTAAACAAAGCCAGTTGGAAAATAAGATACAACAGTTGAAACTAAAACTGCAAAGCGACAGTGCTGAAAATATTGCAGCCATGAATGATTTCTCCATTTCTTCGTTGCAATATAAAAGGCAGAAGGCGATGTACGACAGCGGGCTTGTTTCACTTACACAACTGGAGCAGCGTAACCAGGCTTTTCAAAATGCTTTGGCAAAAAGAACCGGTGCCGAAAATAAATTTGGCGCCACCCGCCAGGAACTCATCATTGCACGAATTGAAATGGATGCCATCAACCAGGATTTTGTAGAAAAAGTTTCCAAGGCGCAGGGAGACCAGTTTCAGTCTTTATCGCAAATAGCAGGCGGGCAGGGAGATGTAGCTAAACTTCAAAACCAGTACAGCAATTATAATATACGACGGGGTATGTATTTTATAACTGCACCACAGGCAGGACAGATAACTAAAGCAAAAAAGGCTGGTCTTGGAGAGATCATTAAAGAGGCGGAAATGCTTGTAGAGATCGTACCAGATAAAATTGACTATGCTGTGGAGCTTTTTATTGCACCAATGGATTTGCCTTTGATCTCACTAAACCAAAAAGTCCGTTTTTTATTTGATGGATTTCCGGCAATCGTTTTCAGTGGTTGGCCTAATGCCTCTTATGGAACATTCAGCGGCCAGGTGGTTGCTATTGAAAATTCTGTAAGCCCAAACGGCAGGTTTCGTGTGCTGGTAAAAGAAGATGTGGATTATAAAAAGAAATGGCCCAAAGAATTAAAGATTGGTGCCGGAACACAGGGCATTGCTTTATTGAAAAATGTAGCGGTGTGGTATGAGCTTTGGCGTAATATAAATGGTTTTCCTCCAGATTTTTACAAAGCAGTTGATGAAACCAAAACGAACAAAAAGTAATAAAATGAAAAATATATATTTAATACCACTGTTCTTTTTTATCATACAAAGTACAAAAGCAAATGACAGTACTAAAATACTTTCGTTGAATGATTTTTTAAAGATCGTAAAAATATATCACCCCCTGGCAAAACAGGCAGGGATACAGGTAGACAAAGCAAAAGCAGGACTGGTTAGTGCAAGAAGTGGTTTTGATCCGGTGCTGGGAAGCGGTGCCGGCAATAAAGATTTTGATGGGATTAATTATTACCAAAGCAATGGTACACAACTCAGCATTCCAACCTGGTATGGCATAGAAATAAAAACGGGGATTGAATATCTGAACGGGTCAAGAACAGACCCCATGGAAACCACCGGTAAAACAAGCTATGCAGGGATCAGTGTTCCGGTTGCAAAAAATTTACTGATGGACAAAAGGCGGGCAGTATTGCAACAGTCAAAAATAATGGTAGATGCTTCGGAACAGGAAAGAAGGATGATGCTGAATGACCTTTTGATGGAAGCAACAGATACATACTGGCAATGGGTACAATCCTATTTTATTTATCAAACATATAATTCGGTCATTGAAGTAAATAAGAAAAGAGTTAGCCTGGTAAACATTGCATATCAAAATGGAGAGAGGCCAGCTATTGATACTACAGAAGCTATTGCACAGCTACAGAATTTTGAATATCAGCAAAACGATGCATGGCTTACATGGCAAAATGCAGGCGTTCTACTGAATACTTTTTTATGGAAACAAAATAATGAAGCATATGAATTACCGCCGGGTGTTTTTCCGGATAAAAAACCGGAGGAATTATATGATGCGGTAATATTTCCGGAACTTGAAAAACTAATCGGGGATGCCAGAAAAACACATCCCGAATTGAATCTGTATTCTTTTAAACTGAATATACAGGGTATCGAAAAAAAATTAAAATTCCAGGAACTGCTGCCAAAAATTGATCTCCAATACAACCAATTAGGGAAAGGATATAATATTGCTTCTACTGCAGGGAAAACCTTGTTTGATAATGATTACAAGTTTGGAATAAACTTTAGTGTACCTCTGCGGCTCAGCCAGGGCAGGGGAGAATATAAAATGGCCAAACTCAGAATAGCAGAAACGAAACTGCAGCAAAATCAAAAAGAGAATGATATAATAAATAAAGTAAAAAATTATTACAACCAGCTTGTTAACTATAAAAACCAGGTTAATCTATTACAAAGAACATATGCAAACTACCTGCGATTACAAAGAGGCGAAGAAATCCGTTTTTTTAACGGGGAAAGCTCTTTGTTTTTGGTAAACATCAGGGAAAATAAAACCCTGGAAACATTATTAAAGCTAACTGAAGTAACCGCAAAATATAATAAAACAGCCTATTCTATTCAATGGGCCGCCGGCGAATTGTGGAAATTATAGTAAGATTACTTTAATATTGATTTATTTTTAGTAATTAATAAACCATCCATGCTGCCATACGAAAAGTTATTACTTGAAAACAAAGTCTGGGCAAAAGTACAACTGGAAACGGATCCTGATTTTTTTAATCGACTCTCAGCTCAACAGGCACCGGAATTTTTATGGATTGGCTGCAGCGATAGCCGGGTTCCTGCCGATAAAATAACCGGGACAGAACCTGGCGAAATTTTTGTGCATCGCAATATTGCCAACATGGTTGTAAATACTGATATCAATTTATTAAGTGTGTTGCAATATGCCGTGGAAGTTTTAAAAGTAAAACACATCATTGTTTGCGGGCATTACGGATGCGGAGGAATAAAGGCAGCCATGACCCAGCATCATTTTGGAATAATAAACCATTGGTTAAAAAACATAAAAGATATATACAGGTTTCACCGCGATGAAATAGATGCGCTACCAACAGAAGAAGAACGGGTAAATAAACTTACAGAACTAAATGTTAAAGAGCAGATATTTAATCTGGCAAAAACATCTATTGTTCAATCTGCCTGGAAAAACGAACAGCGCCCGCAGCTACATGGATGGGTATATGGCTTACATGACGGGATTATAAAACCGGTTTGTGAAATGGATGCCGGAGATCGTATTGACCCGATTTACGAGTATGATAACCTCTAAAAAGATCCCATTCATATTTGTCATGCTGAGGAACGAAGCATCTCCTGGGTAGAAATGTAGAGATTCTTCGTTCCTCAGAATGACAAAACGCCTTCCCGGCTATACTATAATATCCCAGCCTTTCAAAAAACTAAATAATTTACTAAAAAAATACTAAAATAATTAGTGTTGATAAAATAAAACCCTTAGCTTTGTATCCGGATATAATTTTACAACGCAAAACAGATACATCACTTAAAAACAGAAACAATGAGCAACGTAGAAAAATTAAAGGCCTTAAAACTGACCATGGACAAAATTGACAAGGATTTTGGAAAAGGATCAGTTATGATGATGAACGAAAAGACACACATTGAACAGGGTGTTATATCAACAGGTTCTATTGGCCTGGATGTGGCACTTGGTATCGGTGGATTACCAAAAGGAAGGGTAATAGAAATCTATGGTCCGGAGTCTTCGGGTAAAACTACCCTGGCCATTCATGTCATTGCCGAAGCGCAAAAAAAAGGAGGCATGTGTGCATTTATAGATGCGGAGCATGCGTTTGATAGCGTATATGCGCAAAAGCTGGGGGTAGATATTGACAACCTGCTTATTTCTCAACCCGATTATGGCGAACAGGCACTTGAAATTGCCGACAGGTTGATTCTTTCAGGAGCATTGGATGTTGTTGTTATAGATTCAGTAGCAGCGCTTGTTCCTAAAAGTGAACTGGAAGGAGAAATGGGCGACAGTAAAATGGGGCTGCATGCAAGATTAATGAGCCAGGCATTAAGAAAATTAACGGCTACCATTTCTAAAACAAACAGTTGCTGCATATTTATAAATCAGTTGCGTGAAAAGATCGGCGTTATGTTTGGAAACCCCGAAACCACCACCGGAGGTAATGCACTTAAATTTTATGCATCTGTCAGGCTCGATATCAGGCGTTTGGCGCAGATCAAAGATGGAGATGAGGTTATTGGAAATCATATTAAAGTGAAAGTTGTAAAAAATAAAGTGGCACCACCATTTCGGACAGCAGAGTTTGATATTATTTATGGAGAAGGGATTTCAAAGGCCGGGGAAATTATTGATATGGGTGTTGAATTGGGTATTGTTCAAAAAAGTGGAAGTTGGTTTAGTTACAATAGTGACAAACTCGGGCAAGGACGTGAAGCGGTGAAGCAATTAATGATCGACAACCCCGAAATGGCTAAAGAAATAGAAGAAAAGATCAGAGAAAAAATTAAAGAAGTACAGGCAGCTTGATAAAGGGCACTTCTAAAGAAGTTTAAGGTTGGTTTAGTAAGTATTACCGTTCCGTTTTTACGGGACGGTTTTTTATGTCATTCCGACGAAGAAGGAATCTCATAAAAAGTTAGATCGTACATTAGCAGAATAAAAAAAGAACTGCCATTTGTTTTCGATAAAGCACTCCGAAATTTTTAAAAATAAAAATCACACTCATTGAATCATAGAACAACGGCACATCTTGCTTTACTATTTACAAATATTTTTTTTGCAATAAATTATACTGCCGTAAAATACCTGATCAACCATGAGTTGGTAAAACCATTTGGACTGAATTTATTACGTGTTGGAATCAGTGCAATTCTACTTTGGATTCTGTTTGCATTTAAACCTGTTAAATCAGGTATCCATAAAAAAGATCTTGGCAGATATTTATTATGTGCACTTACCGGAATTGCCATTAATCAAATGCTGTTTATTAAAGGGCTATCACTTACTTTTTCTATACACGCATCTTTGCTGATGTTGACAACGCCCATACTCATAACATTTATTGCAGCTTGGTTACTGAAAGAAAAGTTGAACAATTTTAAAATGGCAGGATTGGTCATGGGGATAACCGGTGCTGTCATATTAATTGCAGCAAGAGAAATTTCAGGAAATGGAGCAGATGTTTTATGGGGGGATATTCTTATTATTTTAAATGCTATTTCATATACAATTTATTTTATTCTGGTAAAACCATTAATGAAAGACTATAAACCGGTAACTGTTATACGAATGATTTTTACTTTTGGTTTTTTTATGATGCTTCCATTTTGCTGGAAGGAATTTACAGAAGTACCCTGGCATTCATATGATTCCACATCGTATATGTTACTTGCTTCGATTGTTTTTGGCGGTACATTTCTCGCATACATATTTAATGTTTACGGTATAAAAATATTAGGAGCATCTATAGCCGGAACATATATATATTCACAGCCTGTATTTGCAGCTGCCATTGCAATTGTTTTTTTAGGAGAAACATTATCATTCTATAAGTTCATTGCAGCAATATTTATTTTTGCCGGGGTTTATATGGCCAATAAAACAACCACTAATGCCTGAATATATATTTGTAAATTCAGAAAAAGAATATAGCGCCGCAGCTTCATTATTCAATGAATATGCCGTATGGCTTAATATTGATCTTGGGTTTCAAAAATTTTCTGAAGAGCTTAAAAATTTACAAAAAATGTATGCTATATCTGAAGGAGGAATTATATTATCAAAAAATGAAAATGATTTTTCAGGTTGCATAGCCATACGTAAAATAGATATAGATACTGCAGAGCTGAAACGTATGTATGTAAAACCAGCCTTTCAGCAAAAAGGAATTGGTGCAGGGTTATTGAATGAAGCAATATTGCTTGCCAGAAAAATCGGATATAAAAAAATACAGCTGGATACACTCAGTAATATGACACCGGCTATAAACCTATATAAAAAAAACGGGTTTTATGAAATACCAGCGTATTATAATAATCCGGAAGAAACAGCTGTATACTTTGAAAAAACAGTAACAGGTTAAATATTTTTTGGATAATCGAAGAATAAAAATTTCTTTTCTGCATCTTTAAAGTCTATCCATTTTTCTATTGCTGCTTCAACTGCAAAAATTCCACAGGTAGGCATATTATCGATATGAACATTTTCACAAAGCAGGTTCACAAAATCTGTTATACCGGGATTGTGAGAAAAAAGGGCAACCTGTTTAAATTTATTGTCAAGTTCTTTTATTACTTCAAAAAATGTTGAAACGGAAGCGGCATATAATTTTTCAACAATAATAATTTCACTTTCTTTTACCTGGTATTCTGTACAAAAAAGAGCACAGGTTTTTTTTGCCCTTTTTGCAGAACTGCTGACAAAGGCATCCAAGTTGATATTTTTATCTAAAAGCCTTTTAGCCATTGCAGGTGCATCGGTTTTACCGCGGTCATTCAGCGGCCTTTCAATGTCGGGCAAACCAAAATCTCCCCAACTGCTTTTAGCATGACGAATAAGATAAAGAGTTTTCATAAATACAAAAATATGATTCTGTTTTTAATATATAATAAATGAAACAACTGGAAATAAATGATAAATAAAAAACCTGAAAATTCAGAAAAGGGGACATCTCCTAAATTTCTAAAAACAGGTTTTTTGGTTAGTAAATATTACAGGGAATAGAATTTTCAACTCAGCTAATTTTCAAATCTTCAAATTAATAACCCCTCACATTCTTTCCTTCCATATAATTCATAAACGCTTTATTGCAAACACGGTTTCCTCCCGGTGTAGGGTAGTTACCTGTAAAATACCAATCACCTTTGTTGTTTGGACAAGCTTCGTGCAAAGATTCAATGGTTTGATAAATAACATCAACAGGAATACTAAAACCAGCAGGTGTAATAAGCTGTGCTATCTTATTTGAAATTTCATCCAATGTAAATGGTTTATACACCTGGCGTACTATATTTTCGGTGTGTAGCAGATTTTTACTTTGTAACTCTTTGCATTTATTTAAAAGGCCGGTTAAAACATTTTCCTGGCCCGTTTCCTTTAGCAAAGCAACTGCAGCTTTGAATGCAATGAAATCACCCATTTTGCTCATATCAATTCCATAACAATCGGGATATCTTATTTGAGGGGCAGATGAAACAACAATGATGCGTTTTGGTTTTAACCTGCCAAGCATTCGGATGATACTTTCCTTTAATGTAGTGCCTCTTACAATACTGTCATCAATAACAACCAATGTGTCTTCGTGCTTGTGTACCGTTCCGTAGGTGATATCATAAACATGCTGCACCATTTCGTTCCTGCTGGCATCTTCTGTAATAAAAGTACGAAGCTTGGCATCTTTAATGGCTAACTTTTCGATCCTGATTCTTCGGTTAACCATTTCCGAAAGTTTCGTTTCGTCAAATTCTTTTTGCCAACTTAATATGCGTTCTATTTTTATCTGGTTCAGATAATCTTCAGCTCCTTTTATCAGGCCATAAAAAGCGGTTTCTGCTGTATTAGGGATAAAAGAAAAAATGGTATTTTTCAAATCGTAATCAACTGCTTTAAGAACTGTCTTACTCAGGTTATGACCGAGGGCAATCCTTTCGCGATAAATTTTTTCATCACTTCCGCGGCTGAAATAGATTCTTTCAAAGCTGCAGGCCTTTCTTTCTTGTGCCGGTAAAATTTGTTCAATTGTAAAACTTCCGTTTGCTTTAACAATCAGGGCGCAGCCGGGCATTAATTCCATCACTTCATTTTCTTCCAGATTGAATGCGGTACGAATAGCAGCTCTTTCACTTGCAGCAACAATTACATCTTCATTGGTATAATAGTAAGATGGCCTGATGCCATGTGCATCTCTCATTACGAAAGCATCACCATTACCAACCATCCCTGCAAAGTGAAATCCACCATCAAATAGTGGCACAGCTTTCTTCAATACATCGCATATGTCCATATGCATGGTAGAATTTTCATCTGCCTTTATCAAAAAATGATGAAGTATTTCCATCATGGCAGCAAGGTCGCTTTGTGATTGAAAATCTCCGGGATTGATGTCTATAAGCTTAAATAATTCTTCGGTATTTACGAGATTAAAATTACCCGCCAATGCAAGGTTTCTGGAAGGGATCGTGTTTTTTTTAATGAAAGGATGGCAAAACTCCACATTATTTTTTCCCTGAGTTCCATAACGGAGATGCCCCAGTAAAACCTCTCCCATAACATTGATATGGCCTTTCATTAGACCCGGATGATTTTTTATATCCGGTTGGTATTTTTGAACCTCTTCAATTTCTCCCCAGATCTTTGAAAATAAATCAGCAATCGGTTGATTTGTGCTGCTGCGTAGCCGATACATAAAAGGGTACCCGGGTTCTGTATTTAATTTAACGGTTGCAATTCCTGCGCCATCCTGTCCACGGTTATGTTGTTTTTCCATTAACAGGTATAGTTTGTTTAAACCATACAAAGCCGAATTATATTTTTGCTGATAATAACTGAAAGGTTTGCGTAGCCGAATGAAGGCAAGTCCGCATTCGTGTTTGATATCGTCACTCATGATATTGGGATACCCATGTTGAGTTGCGAAATTAGCTAATTAGAAACAAAAATGACTATAAGATATAACCTATTAATCATTTGTTTTCTATTCGATGTAATAAAAATCCCGGTTATAAAAACCGGGATTAAAGTGTTAAATAAGTTTTGAACTTGATCTATTGTTCGGCAGCTATGATTATAATCCGCTAAATGTCATACCAACTTGCAATAATTTCATATCTGCCGCTGAAATAGGTTTAAAAATTGAAGTAATATTAAAGGCACCAAATAAAGTAAAATTACCGTATCCTATACGAGCTGTTGCTGCAACCCTTACATTATTGAAAAAAGTTTTATCGATAATTTTATCAGTAGAATTAAACAGGGTAACTCCTAAAGGGGATCTTAAGGTTTTTCCTTTTGTATGTGAATTAATCATAGTACCTACTTTAACACCGAGTGCAACTTTTACAGATTTATTAGGTGTTTCAGGCTTTGAACTAAACCTGAATTCTATTGGAACTTCCAGGAAAGTAGTAGCTAATTTGTATTTTTTATAATTATTCAGCGTGTCTGTTGCAATGAAAGGAAGCTTGATCTTATTAGATGCAATATCAACGTTCATCTTATTAAAAAATATATTACTGCTGCCAATACCGATTCCTCCGGCAATACTGAAACGGGGGTCGCCTTTAAAAGGCAGATTATACATTACATATACATTTACACCGCGATGAAATCCTTTGATATGATTCTTAATACTATCAGGTGCACCTAACAATAGGTTATAACTTAATTGCAACATTAAATGATCACCGGAACGGTTGAGTATTTCTTTATTCTTCTCTTTTTTAGTTGTTTGTGAAAATGCAGGCCCTCCAGTTAAAAGAACCAAAACAATCACGATAAATTTTCTCATAATATATACTTATGCGGCAAAAATAAATGCCCCGGGGTTAATGAAAGGTTAAATGAACTTATTCATATAATGACAGATTAATTTGAAAAAAGTATCGATTTCAGTTTCAGAATTTTTTTATGGAGATATCCGGGGACGAACCAGAAAATCTCTGTTTATGTGTACCCTGAGCTAACATAATATCTTCCCAAATTCAATCGGAGCGCAAATATAGGTTATTCAGTTAAACCATTGATAATATGCCATTTTTATGCTCTGGTATGGCATATTTTTGGGAAAGTTGTATCAATAGGAGCCATCTTTTAATTAGCAAACAGGTTTGCCTTTATATATTCGCATGGCATTTTACTATGCAATTCTTAGATTTTATGTTACAAATGCAGGGAATTTTGAACCAACAATCATTTTGAGCTGAATACTTTTTCTAATTGGCTCGTTTTTTGTTTATATTTGAGCCGAATAAGTGATATAATCGGCTCATGATGTACAATTGGCAGCAAAAGGATTGGCGGGAATTCAAATTTAATCTTCAAGAGGTTGAGGATATACTTTTTGTTTTTGCCGAAGAAACAGGACAGATGACGGGTATTTTAAAAGCCTTACCTGAAGCACTTCAAATGGAAGCCCTGGTAAATATAATGGTTTCAGAAGCAATTAAAACTTCCGAAATCGAAGGCGAATACTTCAGCCGCCAGGATGTAATGTCCTCTATCCGAAACAACCTTGGGCTGAATGAACCCCCTGAAAAAATAAAAGATAAAAATGCACAAGGGGTTGGCGAGTTGATGGTCTCTGTAAGAAAGGAATACGCTTCATCCCTCTCTGAAGAGCAATTGTTTTCATGGCATAAAATTTTATTGCCACAAAACAAAAAAATAAAAGTAGGGGCATGGCGAACTCATGATGAATCCATGCAGGTTGTATCAGGGACTATAGGAAATGAAAAGATTCACTTCGAAGCACCACCCTCTGTGAAAGTCCCCCTGGAAATGAAAAAATTTATCCAATGGTTTAATGATACAGCGCCGGGCGGAAAGTCTGAAATCAGGAAAGCACCAGTCAGATCGGCCATAGCCCATTTATTTTTTGAATCTATTCATCCATTTGAAGATGGCAATGGCAGGATTGGCAGAGCCATTGCGGAAAAAGCTTTGGCGCAAACAATTGGCCGGCCAGTGATGCTTAGTATTTCCCGGGCCATTGAATCAAAAAAAAAATCATACTACAGCGAATTGGAAACAGCCCAACGCAGCAATGAAATAACAGCGTGGGTGAAATACTTTGTTGCAACTATCCTGAATGCGCAAACGCAAGCCAAAAAGCAAATCGAATTTACATTACATAAAACAAGATTTTTTGATCAGTTCAGGTCTCAACTAAATGAACGGCAATTAAAAGTATTGAAGAGAATGCTCGAAGAGAGTCCGGATGGTTTTAAGGGCGGTATGACTGCAAATAAATATATTTCCATTACTGGCGCATCAAAGGCAACGTCAACCAGAGACCTCCAGGAACTTACAGGAATGGGTGCTGTGCGGATGCAGGGAGGTGGAAGGAGTACACATTATTTTGTAAATTGGGAAATAGGATAGTTTTTGAAGAAAGTAGTAATAAATTATATTCAGATTGTTTCAATGCTGAAAGGTCAAAAAAGTAATTCCCCGAAAATCGTCCAGTTTGATTGTCTGCTGAAGTCCAATATAATCCTTTTGTGATCCCGGCACTATTGTAGAAACCCATTTAGAAATGGAAGCGGCATCTTCAATATAATCAAGCCTATCGGTTACAATAAGTTTTACCTGTTCTGTTATATATTCTGAATTGAATTTAATGGGTGCTTTTTCTTTTATTCCAGTGAGTTGTGAAAACGATTTTGAATAGGACGAATAATGCAATGAGAAATCTGAAGGCCATTTAATCATTATGCAATTGACTAAAGCAATGCACATTACAATGCACCTTAAAATAAAAATGGGTTTCAAATGAATGAAACCCATTGAGAATTTTGTGGGCCCACCTGGGCTCGAACCAGGGACCCCCTGATTATGAGTCAAGGAGTTTTTGGGTTAATCTGTTATTATCTGGTGTTATTATTCAGTAACGACGCGCCTTTCCTCATTTCAAAAAACCATATCGAGGTACAATAAACCATACTTCCTGTGCAAATCCTGTGCAAATTTTTGTATGTTTGGAGTACCGTTATGAATACAAATATAGTCATTTCATTAGATACACGCCGTGCAAAAAAAGATGGCTCTTATCCATTGGTAATGAGGCTTGGGCATAATGAAAGGACTACCTCAATCCCACTCGATATTGACCTGTTGGAAAAGGATTGGGATGACAAAAAAAGGTTCGTCAAAAAAACCTATTCCGGCACAGATTCCATTACCCGTATAAATAACCGCATTCAAAAGAGCAAAGCCGATGCGATGGATATTATCCTGAAACTCCATGATGCAGGTAAACTTGATGGGCTTTCAGTGGTTGAACTGCGGGATAAAATCGTCAAGAAAAATAGCGAAACCTCTTTTTTGGACTACACAAATGAGGTGATAAAAGACCTTCAAGCATCCAACCGGATCGGGACTGCCCGGTCATACCGGGATGTCTTTAATGCTGTAAGCGGTTTTAATGACAAGAAGGATTTATCCTTCAAAGATGTAAACTACAAGTTCCTGATAAAATTAGAAGGGGCGCATTTAGGAAAGGGTAACTCCTATAATGGTCTTGCTGTTTATATGCGAACCATCCGGGCAATTTTCAACAAAGCAGTAAAAGCTGGCGTTGTCGAAAAGGAATTTTATCCTTTTGCTGATTATAAAATTAAGACTGTGCCGACTGAAAAGCGGGCATTGGATGTCGAATTGTTGAAAGAAATCATTAGCAAAGACCTTCCGAAAAATCATAAATGTTTTAATGCCCGGAATTATTTTGTCGCCAGCTACATGATGTACGGCATGAATTTCACGGACATGGCTTTTTTGAAGAGAGAAGACATTGTTGACGGTCGCATCCAATACCGCCGTCGCAAGACAAGCAAGCT
>JANOPU010000097.1:0-8981 GCA_031422055.1 Ferruginibacter sp. | reverse complement strand
AACCTCCTTTATTACATCAGGAAATTATATTTTTGCGCTATGCTTAAATCAATGTGTACTGCTTTACTATTCTGCTTAATATGCCAGGGTATTAACGCTCAGCAGAAATGGGATCTGAAATCTGTTGTTGAGTATGCTATGCTTAATAATATCTCTGTTAAGTTGAGTGATGTACAGGCTAAGATAGCAGCGCTCAACCTTAAGCAAAGTAAATTGTCGCAAATACCCAATGCCAATTTTAGCGGAAACACAGGATACAGCAGCGGTAGTAACCAGGATCCTACAACATTCAGCCGTATTACCCAGACTTATTTATCTGCAGGCTTGCAATTACAGAGTAGTTCAGATATTTTTAATTTTTTCAGCAAACGAAATACGATCTCAGGTAACGAATGGGAACTAAAAGCAGCCAGAACAAATGTAGATAAATTAAAAAACGATATTGCGCTTACTGCCGCAAATGCCTATCTGCAGGTATTGCTGGCAAAAGAACAAGAAAAAATAACGCTTGTTCAGTTAAAACAAACCAGTGCACAACTTGCCAATACAAGGAAATTGGTTGATGCGGGAGCTTTACCCGAGTTAAATGCATCTCAACTGGAGGCACAACTGGCATTGGATAGCGGGAATTATATAACTGCCAAAGGTAATGTAACAGTAACCCTGCTTACCCTTAAGTCATTTATGAATATTGATGCAGCAGCAGCATTTGAAGTTGACACACCACCTGTTGAAATGATTCCTACAGAACCCATAGCAGACCTTTTACCGGAAAATGTTTATAAGTTAGCTTTGGCTAACCAACCATTGCAACGTTTTAATGACTTTCGTATTAAAGCGGCACAAAAATTCAAATTGGCTGCAAAAGGAGCTATGTTACCCACTTTATCGGCCTATGGTAGTTTGGGAAGCAACTATAATAATAGAGCACAGGAAATAATATCAAGTACACCTGTTAATGTTCCAATTGGAAATGTAACGATTGCTGGCACCAGTTTTAATGTATTCCCCTTACAGCCGTTCAATGATTATACATACGGTAAAACAAGTTTATCAAACCAACTGGCAGATAATTATCGTCAGTCTGTTGGATTAAGTCTGAGTGTGCCGTTATTTAATTCTTACAATTTGAAAACACAATACCTGCGAAGCAAACTAAACATCAACACACTTACTTTACAGAAAGAGCAGGATGATCAAAAACTGAAACAGGATATTTACCAGGCTTATACTGCTGCTGTAATTGCTTTAGAAAAATTCAATGCATCTAAGAAATCAGTGGAGACAAATGAAAAAACATATCTGTTTGCCGAAAAAAGATTTGATGTGGGCTTATTGAATACGTTCGATCTTATTACAACTCAGAATAATTTATTACGATCGAAACTTGAATACAGCATCAATCATTTTGATTATGTATTTAAGATGAAAGTCCTGGAATTTTATAAAGGAATGGGATTGAAATTGTAGAAAGGCAAGTTGTGAATGGGCCATAGCGAGTAGAGAATTAACCCTGTTGGTGTTTGCAGTGTTGAATAAAAGTATACGGCGCAAAAGAGTCCTTCGATCCTCAGGATAAACTGCCATCAAAGACGGTGAATGAAAAGATGTTTAAAAATATTCAAGACAAGGATAAAAAGAAATTGACATGAACAAAAAAACAAAATGGATATTAATAAGCGTTGCTCTATTGCTTATTCTTCTGGTAGTACTTTCTAAAACCGGTGTGTTCGGAAAAGATGAAGGAACAAAAGTGATAGCTGAAAAAGTACAAAGCCGTACGATCATCGAAGTAGTTAATGCCAGCGGAAAAATATATCCCGAGATAGAAGTAAAAGTGAGCCCGGATATCAGCGGTGAAATTACTGAGCTTACAGTGGCTGAAGGAGATACCGTAAAAAAAGGTCAGTTGCTTGCCCGTATTTATGCAGATATCTATAGTATACAACGTGACCAGGCAGCCAGTGGTGTTGCTCAAAGCCAATCCCAGGTTGCCAATTCACAGGCACAGGTTGCAAACACAACCGCCAGCCTCGATGCATTAAAAGCTGCCATGGAACAAGCTCAAAGAAATTTTGATATGCAGAAAAAATTATTTGATGATAAAGTGATCAGTCGCAATGAATTTAATATTGCAGAAGCAAATATTAAAACTGCTAAAGCAAATTATAATGCAGCTGTGCAATCTATCAGAAGTACAGAAGCAAATGTTCAGGGTGCAAGAGCAGGAGTACAAAGTGCTTATGCAAATTTACAAAAAGCCAATAAAGACCTTGACAGAACAGCTATTGTAGCTCCAATGGATGGTGTGATAAGTTTATTGAATGTAAAAAAAGGTGAAAAAGTTGCGGGTAATAGTTTTAATGTGGGCACTGAAATGTTGCGTATTGCTGATATGTCTAAAATAGAGATCCGGGTTGATGTTGGTGAAAATGATATTCCTAAAGTAAAATTAGGTGATAGCGCCATCATTGATATTGATGCATACAGCGAGCGGAAATTTAAAGGTATCGTAACACAAATTGCCAGTAGTAATAATGGCGCATCTTCTCAAAATACTCTTTCCAACACAAGTAATGATGTAACCCAATATAAAGTTTATATCAGGTTACTTACGGAAAGTTATATGGACCTGCTTGGTAAAGGAAGTTTTCCATTTCGCCCGGGTATGAGTGCCAGTGCAGATATACAAACGAAAACCCGGATGAATGTACTGAGTCTTCCTATTAATGCAGTTACTACACGTGACAAGAACGACAGTACCAAAACGGACAAAAAAAAGAAAAAAGATGATGCAACAATAAAATCAGATGCACCTACAATGGATGATCTGGAAATAGTTGTGTTTGTAAAAGCCGTTGATAATAAAGTAAAAAAGGTAAAAGTAAAAACAGGTATTCAGGATATTAATAACATTGAAATTACTGAAGGACTGAAAGAAGGAGATGAGGTAGTAACAGGGCCATATGATGTTGTTAGCAAAACATTAAAAGACGGAGCAGAAGTAAAAGTAGTGGATAAAAAAGACCTTTTTGAAAAAAATTAATTGGATAAAACCCATAAAATGAATGCCCCGCAGCAAGATGCGAGTTATCTAAAAACAAAAAATAATTGCCGCAGACTTAATAGAATCAAATCTGCGAATCTGTGGCAATAAATATTTCATTCACCCCGCAGCAAAGCTTCGAAGAATTCTTTTGATTTATAACAACAAACTGGCTGCTGATTTATTTTAGCAGCCAAATTTTTTATAATTGTATATGAAAATATTAACCGGCCTTATTTTTCTCTTCAGTTGCATGCAATCTCTTGCTCAAACAACAAAGCTTCATCTGATTGTTATTGACAACAACAAAGAAAAAATTCAAAATGCAAACGGTGCATTATATCAATTACCTGATACGATCTTAATAAATAAAATGCTGATCAACGGTACCGTTTTTTTCAATGTACAAACAAACAGCAATTATATTCTTAAACTTTCGGCCGCAGGAATGCAGGATATTACCAGACCAATTTCGATGGCAGATACAGCTATTTT
Organism: Ferruginibacter sp.; assembly: GCA_031422055.1. Taxonomy (GTDB): domain Bacteria; phylum Bacteroidota; class Bacteroidia; order Chitinophagales; family Chitinophagaceae; genus Ferruginibacter. The sequence continues at coordinate 5,440 of JANOPU010000097.1, read as the reverse complement.
TTTAACTATTGTGATGTCGAATAAAATAAATAACCTGGATAATGTAACCATTATATCTAAAAAGCCATTGTTAAAACAGGAAGATGATAAAACAATCGTTGATGCGGAAGTTCTTGCCAACAGCAGCACCAATGCTTTTGAGATATTAGAGAAAGTACCCGGAACTATTGTAGATCAGGATGGCAATGTTTATCTTAACAGTGCAACACCTGCGACTATATTTATTAATGGAAGGGAAATGAAATTGAGCAGTGCAGACATTGCATCGTTATTAAAAAGTCTACCTGCGGGCAGTGTCAGTAAAATAGAGATACTGCGTACTCCGTCTGCTAAATTCGATGCTGCCAGTAGCGGGGGTATTGTGAATATTGTTTTAAAGAAAGGAGTAAAATTAGGAACCAACGGCAGTCTTAATATGGCTTATTTTCAGGGAGTTTATAGCACTAAAACAGCGGGATTTAATATAAATAAAGGTTCCGGAAAAATAAACAGTTACTTCAGTTACCAGTATACAGATAGAAATAATTTTGAAGAGTTGAGAACAGACAGATTGATAAATACTGATACATCATTATTATCACAAAATTCTTATACAACTTACCCTACTAGAAATAATTATATGAATGCCGGTATTGATATCGCATTTACTCCAAAGTTCAATGTTGGTTACGATCTTCGTATCAGCAATGCAACAGGAAATAGTTATGCATTCAGCAGCAATTCTATCAGCAATGATCTTACCCGTTTGATTTATGAAAAAAATGCCTCTGACATTGATAATAAAAACAATTCAGTGTATGTTGGCAATGTTCTTTCCGGGAAATATAAAATTGATTCAATAGGCAGCGAATGGACCGCACAACTTGAATATAATTATTACAAAAATAGTAATACACAATTATATAAAAACCTTCAATACCTTCCTTCCAAACCAACCCAGAGTGGTGACGGGGAAAATAAAAATTACAAGAAAATATTTGTTTTTCAAACTGATCTGATACTAAAACTACCAAAAAAATATACGCTCGAAGCTGGCTTAAAAGTAACCAATAGTAATAGTGATAATAATGCAGCTTTTTTTAAGGATACCGGAAATAATGTAAGGTATATTGACCAATTGCTAACCAATACTTTTAATTACAAGGAAACAATTAGTGCTGTTTACCTGCAGGTTTCAAAAACTTTTTTTGGGTTTACCATAAAGCCAGGTCTTCGTTTTGAAACAACAGATATAAACGGCAGGCAACTTATTCCAAAAGATACAACGCTTTCAATTAAACGAACAGATATTTTTCCATACCTTTTTATCAGGCATAAATTATTTAAAATATTCGGTACAACTTTAATGGGCAGTGCCATTTACCGCCGAAGCATTAAAAGGCCCTATTATGAGATACTTAATCCTTATCCAAAATTTATAGATCAGTATTTGTATGAAGTAGGCAACCCCGGTTTGAAACCTCAGTTTACCACCAATTATGAATTTAACGCAACATTTAATGATATTCCTGTATTGGCAATTGGCTTAAATGACACAAAAAATATTTTCAGCAGTGTTACTTACCAGGACAATGTTACCAAAATAGCATTTCGTACTTATGATAACCTAGGAAAGAATAAAGAATTTTATTTTAGAGGTATTGGAGGCATTCCTCCGGGTGGAAAATATTTTGTTTATATAGGCGTACAATATAATTATACCCGGTACAACGGTTTTTACCAGGGGCAGCGTTTAAAATATGATCGTGGAAGCTGGCTATTTTTTATGTTTCAGGAATTTAAAGCAACCCCCAAACTTATTTTCAATTTACAAGGTTTTATGCGCACAAAAGGATTCCAGAATTTTTATGAATTAAATACTTTTGGTGGATTATTTGTTTCTGTTAATAAAAGTATTTTGAATAAAAAAGTAAATATAATTCTATCTGTTAATGATCTTTTACGTACTAATCAGGTGTCATTCAGTTTACAACAAGGCGATGTTAATGCAGAAGGAACTCGTATCAATGACACACGAAAATTGGGGCTTACCATTCGGTATAATTTTGGTATCAAACCTAAAGAAGAAAAGAAGAATGGGTTTGATGCACCTGCTGATCCAAATTAGAGATTTCACGCAAAATTTCTCGCTAAGCACGCAAAGGAGCAAGGACGCAATTTAATAAAGCTTTGCAGTTCATATTTTTTCTTTGCGTCTTTGCCACTTTGCGATCCTTGCGTGAAACTATTTAAAAAGTTTTTCCGCAATGGCAACCGAATCAGGTTTCCCCACATCAACCAGTTTATCGCCACTGTGATCATAACCACAGATCAGGTGATCAGCAGCCAGACTGAGATAAGTATCCACTAAAGAAAATTTACCTCGTTGAGGAATCAGGTCAAATATCTCAGGTTGAAAAACAACCACGCAACTATAAGCCATTTCTTTTAAATCATTTTTTGGAACCGGAATTTTTTCTTCGCCTTTATTCACATTGCGCCAGCCACAAAGCCGGTTTTCCTTATCAAATAAAAAATATCTGGAAGTTTTCCTGTTCGTTATACCAAATGAGATCAGTGCTTTTTTATTTTTATGAAATTCAAGCAACTTGCCAATATCAAGGTCTGTAAGAAAATCTGCATTCAATGTTATGAATGGCTCTCCATTTTGTAACAGTTCTTTTGCTTTTAATAATCCGCCACCTGTTTCCAGTAATTCATCCGTTTCGTCGCTGATCATAATATTGCTACCCCATCCTTTATTTATTGTAACAGCTTCCATAACCTGCTTAGAAAAATGATGAACATTGATCACGACATCTGTGATGTTATATTGTTGTAAATACTCAATATTCCGTTGGAGTAAAGATTTTCCGTTTACCAGGGCCAGGGCCTTTGGATGTTTGTCTGTCCAGGGTTTGAACCGGGTGCCGAGTCCGGCTGCAAATATCATTGCTTTCATACCGTTTTCCAGTTTTCTTTATTTGTGTGCTCCAGTTGTATCTTCACGTTGAATTTATTTCTTAAATGCCTGGCAATGGCTTCAGCAGCGTATACACTTCTATGTTGGCCACCTGTACAGCCAAAACTGATCATCAGGCTTTCAAAATTACGTTTGATATAATCCTCCACATTTATATCAATGATACTATAAACACTATTCAGGAATTCAGGCATTTTTGTTTGCTGTTCTAAAAAATCCTTTACCGGCTTATCAAGGCCTGACAGATTTTTATATTCATCAAATCTTCCCGGATTTAATATTCCCCGCATATCAAAAACAAAACCTCCCCCATTTTTAGTTTCATCTTTTGGGTAACCGGTCTTTAAATATGAAAAACTGTTAACGGTAACAACTAACGCTGTTTCATTTGTTGCCTGCACAGGTGTAAATGTTTCAATAACTTCATCACTGATACAAATTTCCAATACCTTTTTAAATTCAGGTACTGCCAACCCGATACTTTGATTATTGATAAACCACTTCAAATTTTCGAGTGCTAAAGGTATACTGGTTAAAAAATGTGCCTTCCGTTCAAATAACCCCCTGAAACCGTACGCACCTAAAACCTGTAATAATCTTATCAGCACATACCCATTATACTGGCTTCGGAATACTCCCCGGTCAATGGATTGTTCAATACTTTTTTCAAATGAATGCATATAATCCTCCAGCAGTGATCGCTTCCACTCATCAGGAAGGTTTGCTTTTGCCTGCCATAATAAAGAAGCAACATCATATTGAGGAGCGCCCTGCATACCGCCCTGGTAATCTATAAAATGAACCTCGTTGTCTTTTGTAACCATGATATTCCGGCTTTGAAAATCACGGAACATGAAATATTTATATTCGGTATGCGACAGGTAATTACTCAATGCCTCAAAATCATCGATCAATTTTTGTTTGTCGTAAGGCTTGCGTAATGCATCCAGGAAATAATATTTAAAATACAACAGGTCGGCCATGATAGCCTGTTTACCGAAAGAAGTATTGGTGAGGCATTTGTTATAGTCCAGCCCCTCATGCCCCTTTATTTGTAACAGAGCCAGTTTTTCCAGGCTTTGTTTATACAACTCATAGACTTCGGGGGTATATCCATCCTTTTCTAATTTATTCAACAGTGAAATATCACCAAAGTCTTCCTGGATATAAAGATCATTTGTATTGTTTATAAAATATATCCGTGGAGTGGATAATTTTTTTTTATTAAAATGCCCGGAGAAATAAATAAAAGATTCATTTTCTTTAATGTTGGTTCCATAAGTGGCGATAAAGGACTTCCCGTTTGTATGGATCCGGTAATAATGCCTTTCGCTCCCGGCCTGCGGGAGTTTATCAATTGCTGTGATAGGTTCCTGGCTGTGTTGTTGAAATAATTTTTTAATATTGTCGACGGTTTGATGCATGGTATTCTATTGCTGGTAAAAATAGAATAAATTGTTTATGAAAAATGGCCGCCTGTTCATGTGGTAAAAATAATGCCGGGTAAAGATTTTCTGATTAAAATACTACCGCTTCCATTTGTTCCGTTTCGGGCATTTCATTAAATATTTTTCCGTTTAATTCCCTACCGGCTTTCTTTTTATTGGTGCCACCCCATTGCTTAAAAAAGAAAGCTACTTTCTTTTTTGAACATTGTTGTTGTATGTCTAAAACCCAGTCAGCATCCATGGGCCTGGGTGTCCTTCCACTTTCTCCTCCAACAATAACCCAATCAATTTTATTTAAATTCATTTTTGGCAAAGGACCAATGAGCGGCTCGCAGGAAAGAAATTTAACCCTTGCATTTGTTTTACGCAGATCATCTATTCTATGTGACACCCTGTTGTCTTCTACCGATACGCCCATCCAGATATTATGTGACCAGTTAAGTTCTTTGTGATACTTTAATAAAACATCAGAGCGCTTGGTTAATACCTGGAAAGTGTGTTGAGGGCAATTATTCATTGTATCAAAAACCTTCTTAATAAATTCGAGTGGTACCCCTTTATGAAAAAGATCACTCATTGAGTTAACAAAAACTATTTTGGGTGATTTCCAGCTATATGGGGTTAATAAAGCATCATCATGGGTTCGAATCTTAAAACCATCTTTATATTTTTCTATACCCATTGCTTCCAAACGGCGTGTCATTACTTCTGCATAGCAGTATTTACAACCGGCGGAAACTTTGTTGCAGCCTGTGGTGGGGTTCCAGGTCATTTCTGTCCATTCGATGCTTGATTGTGCCATTAAGATTTGAATTTAGGTTTAATAACATCATTAGCGATTTTAATTGCAGTTTTATTATTAGTAGCCATCATAAAATGATACATAACTGAATTTGTAGAGTTTTTCATAATAAATGGATCTGATACAAACTTAAAAACAGAATTCAATCTTTCTCGGTATAAATCCCCTGCTTTAGTAATTGCATTTTCCTCTTTTGCAATAGTTGTCTCTTCTCCGAAAAGTGTTAGC
>JANOPU010000096.1:0-9799 GCA_031422055.1 Ferruginibacter sp. | reverse complement strand
CCGGTTTTAATAAAATGATATCCCAGCCCGATAGAATGTGACCCACTGGCACAGGCTGCACTGATGGTAAAGTTTACGCCGGTTAATTTAAAAATAGTAGCCAGGTTCATAGTAACTGTAGAGTTCATGGTTTGAAATACCGAACCTGAACCGACCATCATGGTGTCTTTTTTCTCCCGTATAATGTCATTGGCTTCAATCACTGCTTTTGCCGAGCTGTCATTGCCATAAAAGATCCCTATTTCATGTTCATTGATATAATCAGCATCCATCCCTGCATTTTTCAGTGCTTCCAATGTAGCCATATAGGCATATTCGCCTTGTTCGGGTAGCATGATCCTGGCTCTTCTGTCTAACAATCCTTTCAATTCAGGCCTTTCAACAAAACCAGTTAAACCGGAACGGTATCCATAATCTTTTCTGGCCTGATCTAATATGATACCCGATTTGCCTTTGTACAATGAGTCACGCACTTCATCCAGGTTTTTCCCGATGCAAGAATAAATTCCCATTCCTGTTATAACGACTCTGTTCATTTTTTAATTACACGAATTTTTTAAGAACGAAATACACGAATTTTTCCGGATCCAACTCCCTCTCCTTTAGGAGAGGGTTGGGGTGAGGCAGCTTAGCTATACAATCCCCCATTCACAGAAATAACTTCTGCGGTTATATAAGCAGCATCTTTTGAAGCAAGGAAACCTACCGCATGAGCTACTTCTTCGGGTAGCCCAAAACGTTTTAAAGGAATCATAGTCTTCAATTCAGCTTCATTCAGATCGCCTGTCATATCTGTTTTTATAAATCCGGGAGCTACTGCATTTACTGTAATACCTCTCCGGCCAATTTCCTGTGCTAAAGCTTTTGTTGCACCAATGACACCCGCTTTGGCGGCAGAATAATTTGTTTGTCCCGGCAACCCTTTTAATCCTGAAAGGGAAACAATATTAATGATTCGTCCATATTTTTTCAGTAGCATACAGTTTACAACCAACCTTGTTACATAAAAAAATCCACCCAAACTGGTATTGATTACACTATCCCATTGTTCATCTTTCATCCACATCATTAGTGCATCTTCTCTTATGCCTGCATTGTTTACCAAAACCTCGATCTCTTTCTCTTTATTGGTTTCTATCCAGGTTCCCAAGGCAGATTGTACCTGGTTCTTATCGGAAACATCAAACTGTATTATTTCTCCATCAACCCCTTTTTCTTTTACCAAAGAAAGTGTTTGATTGGCTTCCGTTTCATTTGATTTGTAATTAATGAGGATATTATAACCCATGTCTGCCAACTTAAGGCAAACAGCTCTTCCTATTCCCCTTGACCCGCCTGTAACTAATGCAAATTTCATTCGTTCTAAAAATTTATTCTTTAACCGGCCATTTTATAAGATCAATGAAGAAATATTTCCCAATTTGAAAGAAATAACCGGGTCTGATTTTTCGAAATATGTCTTGATCTTTTCCAGGTCTTTATATTTCGGTTTATCCTCAATAAACTTGGGAAATATTTTCCTTATTTCAGTATATACATTTAATGTTTCCGATGATAATCTATCTACACAATCCAGGTAATCGATGGCCTGTAATACAGCCATCAACTGTATACTTAATACTTCAAATGAATTTTCGATCACTTTTTTTGTCATCAATGCTGCATTGCATCCCATACTAACAATATCCTGGTTATCGTTGTTATTCGGAATACTATGTACATACATTGGAAAAGATAAAGTTTGATTTTCGGCAACGGTTGATGTGGCTGTAAACTGCATTCCCTGCATTCCAAAATTAAATCCTAAAACACCGAGGTTAACAAACGGCGGGAATTTCTGATTCAACTTCTCATTTAACAGATAATTTAATTGCCTTTCTGAAAGCATGGATAATTTTGTTATGGCCGTTTTTAGTTTATCCATTTCCAATGAAACATAATCGCCATGAAAATTTCCGCCATGAAAAATATTTTGATTTTCATGATCGATCACCGGATTATCATTTACTGAATTCAATTCATCCACCAATACCTTTTCTGCATGGGAGATGGTATCATAAATAGGACCCAATACCTGTGTAACACAACGAAGGGAATAATACTCCTGTACTTTGTCTTCAAAAACATCCTGGTTTAAGTTATCCGGATTGTATAAATGCTCGGAACGGCTACGGATCATTTTACTATCCTTCAGAATATCACGTAGCTGCGCGGCGATCCTATTCTGCCCTTTATGATGTTTGACAATATTTAATTCGTATGAATAATGATCATCGAATGCTTCAACCACTTCATTGATCATTGCCGATAGCAGTACAGACCATTCCAGTAATTTTTGTGCCTGTATGATATTCATCATTCCTATGCCTGTCATAGCCGATGTGCCATTTAAAATCGCAAGTCCTTCCCGAATGTGTATGGTAAGAGGTTTTATTCCAAGTTTATTGAAAACATCCATTGTTGCATGCATTTCTCCTTCATACAAAACTTCTCCTTCGCCGATGAGTACAAGACCAAGGTGTGCCAATTGCACCAAGTCGCCACTGGCACCAACACCCCCGTGCTCATAAATGCAGGGCGTAATATCTTTATTGATCAACACTGCAAGCAATTCAACAACTTCGGTATGTACACCTGAATAAGCCTGCATCAGGCTATTCAATCGTGCAATCATAACTGCTTTGACCATTATTGGCTGCATCAGGTTTCCGCCACCGGAACTGTGGCTTCGGATGAGGTTATATTGCAGTTGTAACAGATTTTCCTCGCTGACCTTATATTGAGCCATCGGGCCAAAGCCTGTATTAATGCCATAAATAAGTTTATTAGAAGAGAACCCTTTTAAAAACTGAAAATTTACATCCACTTTTTCAACGGCAGCTTTATCCAGCACCACTTCCTTATCTTTAAACAGTATTTCGGAAAAATCATTTAAAGAAAGTATTCTTTCTCCAACATGTATCATGAGCCCTATCTTTTAACTTGTACAAACAATTGTTATGGTTAACTGTAAAAATAGAATAAAGATTGCAAATTTACCTTATTTGCTCAAGCTAAACGCATATAAATAAACAATAGACTTCACAAACCAATAACAAAGAGTAAAATGTAAATCAGTTACCTCTGTTATATTAATAATCAAAATACTTTATTATCAGGAGTTTTTTAAAATTATACATTAATATTGAACTTTAAAATATTGCAAACTAAAAAAACTTTATATGAAATTTTTAAGATTAAATTTTTCCTTATTAATATTAGCTTCACTGATCTCTATTAAGTCTATTGCTCAGGAAGTTGATCTAATAAAGGGTAGTCTTTTTATATTAAAGGATGAAAAAACGATCAATATAGAATTTACCTATGAAAAACTGTCTGTTGGGGATTTTAGCAAAGAGGCAGACTATATTAAAAAGAGAAAAGATGAGATGAATACTAAAGAAGCTGGAACTGGAGATACCTGGGCTATAAAATGGGAGGAAGACAAAGCCATGAGATATGAACCTAAGTTTATAATAGCCTTTACCAATTTAAGTGGAATGACCACTGATAAAGATGCCAAATACACAATGATCTTTAATACCAAAGCTATTGAACCGGGTTATAGTATTGGAGTTTCCAAAAGAAATGCCGGCATTGATGGTTCTGTTACAATTGTTGAAACAGCTAACAGAACAAAAAAACTAGCGGTACTTTCTGTAGAAAGGCCGGGCGAAAATATGTTTAGGGGTGCTGCATTTGATGCAGGATCAAGAATAGCAGATGCATATAATCTCTCGGGACAAAAAGTTGGCAAGTTTGTTAAAAAAAATAAGAAGAATGAGGATTAAGTTTTGATCATTAAAATCATGTATTCTTTTTGGGTAAAAGTTGTAAAAAGTATAGTTTCATTTTATTAAATAAAAAACCGTTCATAATGATGAAAAAAATATTTCTGGTCACAATGTTGTTCTATGGCATAACCGGATTTGCTCAAACCAAAACCAATAAATTCTCTTTTAAAATTGGTGAGGAATATGAAGTTCCCAAAAGGTCGGAGGATATGGGATTTTACGGCAGCCAATCTGCCGGAATTGTAAACCTTTTCCTGAAAAAAGATAAACTTACCATTTTTAAATTTGACCCAAAAAGCCTTGGTCAAACCGGTGAAAAAGAGATTGAACTGGATGTTACCCGCGACTACAATAATGAGGGTGTAGTAAATATTGGTAATAAATTTTACTGGTTGCACAGCGACTGGGATAAAAAAGCCAAAGAAGAATCTTTGTATTACGATAAAATGGATGTGAAGACAGGCAAAATAACAGATGGAAATAAAAAGATCCTTACTTGCTCAAAAATTGCAGGTGATTATAGCAATGGTGGAGTTAGAGTTGGCATGTGGGGTTCTGCAGCTATAGGAAAAGCAATAAATAAGTATGATCTTAATTTTGATGCAAACAATACCCATTTACTCGTTAGCTATCGTCTGTATCCTGAAGAAAGAAATGATAAAAAGAATTATGATAAGATAGGAATGTATATATATGACGAAAACATGGTTAATGTTTGGAACAATGAGTTCACCATGCCTTATACAGAAGCTATTATGGATAATCTGGATTTTACAATAGATGCAAACGGTAATGCCTATATGCTTACCAAGGTTTATGATGATGAAAAAAGAAAAGAAAAAGATAAAGAAACAGGTAAACCAGGATATCATTTTGAAGTAATGAAGTTTACGGCTGATAAAAAGATGCAGCAATACGCCGTTTCACTTGACGATTATTTTATCAGGGAAGCTTCGTTGGTAGAAAATTCGGTGCATGATATAGTTTTGTCATGTACTTACAGCAAAAAGTCGAAAGGGTCAGGCACCGATGGTGTATTTCTTGCCATGCTGGATCAAAACGGTAAAGTAATAAAATTTAAAGATGGATATTATGAATTTCCATTGGCCGAACTTGAAAAATTTGAAAAAGCAAGGACCAGAAAAAAGATGGAAAAAAAGGATGACTATGAAGCCCCTAATTTAAAAGTAAGGAATATCGTTGTAGAAAAAGATGGAAGCGTTTTTTTGGCGCTCGAAGAATACCGGCTTGTAATAACCTCATCTTCTAATGGAAGAACTACCAGTACTACTTACACTTATTATTATGAAGATATGCTGGGTATAAAAATTGATGCAAAGGGTAACTTTTTATGGATGAGAAAACTCCCAAAAAAACAACGGGGAGTAAATTCATTTCAAACATTGGGTTACAAACTGGTAAGTGATGAAACGGGTTATTATTTCCTTTATCTTGATAATGAAAGGAATGTTGACCTGGAAGAAGATGAAGCACCTAAATATCATGAAAATGGTTATGGGGGACAGGTTATGGTTGCCAAGGTAGATAACAGTGGGATTGTTTCCAAAGAATTATTGTTCGATACCAGGGAAGAGAATTTAATGGTTATGCCCCGTTTGTTTAAAAAGATTGATGGCAACCGCTATATAGGAAGAGCAACAATAAAAGGGCCGGGTGCATTTAAACCATTGCTTATTTCAGTGAATTGATACATGCAAAATTGATTTTAGAAAATAAAATTATTTTAAAAATGACTATCTGCTTTTTTAAGTCTGGCAGTTTTTTTACGGCTCTTTTTTGATAAATGAAATCTTAATAAATTAATACTTTTAGTAACTTTAATTAAATAAATAATCAAAATATGAAAAAAATAATAAGCTGTATCGCATTTTTTGTATTGGTATTTTTTACATTGAATACCCAGGCGCAAAAAATAAAAACAACAGAAGGAAGTACGGATGTATTAAAAAACGAAACTTCAATTAATGTTGAATTTACTTATGATAATATGTCCGTAGGTAAATACGATAAGGAATCAGAATACCTTGAAAAGAAAACGGCAGAATACAACAGTAAAGAACCAGGAAGAGGTGATAGCTGGGCTAAGAACTGGGTATCAGACAGAAAGAGGGTCTTTGAACCAAAATTTCTTGAGCTATTTGAAAAAAATAGTGGCATGTCGAATAAAGCAGATGCCAAATACACCATGATCTTTCATACAACTTCAACCGAACCCGGTTTTAATATTTATGTCACCAGGAAAAATGCTGAAATTGATGCAGTGGTAACAATTGTAGAAACTGCTGATAGAACAAAAATAATTGCTGTGATAGATGTCAAAAATGCACCGGGCAGAACTTTTAGCGGTTACGATTACGCTACCGGAGACAGGATCTCAGAATGCTATGCTGTTGCTGGTAAAAAACTGGGTAAACATATTAAATAATAGTTTTGAATGAAACTTATTTTAAAAAGCCTTTCTTAGTTGAAGGGCTTTTTAAATATTTTATAAACCCTTGGCAGGCAGAAAATCAAAAGCCGCAACTTCGACAATGCTAATCGTTTTGAAGCATTAGTGCGAAGTTCATAAAAATTTGTACATTGCAATATGCACTGGCAAGATCATATAATTTCAGATCCAAAAATCTTGATAGGTAAGCCTACAATTAAAGGCACAAGAATTTCTGTTGAACTAATTTTGGAGTTATTTTCTTCAGGATGGTCTGAAAAGCAAATTTTGGAATCCTATCCTACAATATCTACTGATTCTTTGAGGGCAGTTTTTGCTTATTTGAAAGATTGCATTCAACAAGAATTTTATTTCCCAATTTCTGCATGATGTTTTTAGCAAATGAAAATTTTCCACGGCCTAGTTTACTATTATTAAGGGATAATGGATTTGAAGTAAAAAGTATTCAAGAAGAATTCCCTGGAGTATCGGATGAAGTTGTTATGCAAATCGCTTCAGAAACGAATTTAATAATTTTGACTTTTGATAGTGATTACGGTGAATTGATTTTTAAACATTCCAAAGACAAACCTCCCTCAGTTGTCTATTTCAGAGAAAAGGAAGCTGATTCTTTATTCGCAGGACAATTACTTCTAAAACTACTTTCAAGAGCAGATATTTCGATATCCAATTCATTTACTGTTATCGAAGAGAAAAATATTCGTCAAAGATTTTATAAACAGTGAAGTGGTGCATAACAAGTTGTTTGTTGAACATTGAATATTGAGTATTTTATGCTAAACATACTAACTGAATAAATACTCAATAATCAATACACAATGTTCAAAATTCATTAAAGGTTTGCTAATTCTTTCTTCGGATAAAACCACATTACATCCACATCTTTTGAAATAGCTGCATCCGGAGCAATGGCCAATTCACTTTGAGTATCTGGTTCCATAGCATTTTCTTTTTTTCCAAGATTGATCGTGTATGGATTTACCTTTATTTCGGGATCGGTTCCATTAACCTCCGCACTTACCAACCGGAAGATAGCAACTGCCAACTGTTCCAACAGGTTCATGTTTTTTTCAATTTGCAGGATCATTCCATTTTGATCATGTTGAACCTCTATTCCTTTTTGGAATTTTTGTAAAATTTCCAGGTCAAAAGGATCTATATAACGGTTTGAAAATATTCGGTTCTCAAATGGCAGCCATTCCAGGAAAAGATCCTGCATGGTTTTATTCAACCGCCCAAACTTTCTTCCCAGGCTATCCGGTGCCACAAAAAGATCTTTAAGTATCCTGAGATTTGTAAATGCTTTGTTGGCAAATAAATGCGACGGTACCGCCCAGTATGTTGCCCAATCCCAGAATATTTTAATAACCATGATCTGGGTATTCCCCATGAGCAGGTATTTATTTTGATAAACCGGTATCCAGCTATCTACTAATGCCAGGTGAGATTTTTCGTAAATGGTTACCCGACCTGAAATATCTTCGCCATCTGTATCACGCAGAATAAGATCGCTGAGCCATGAATTATTCATAGCAATAAAATCTGTTCCGGGTGAATAAAGCGGATCTAAAAATGCACCGGATTCACCGGTAACACCCCACCTGTCTTCGGAGTACAATTTTTCTGTATGGTGGGCATAATGTTTTAAAATTTTAAAATCGAGCAGCCCTTCTCCCTCTCCCAATGGTACAAGCATTTTATACGCCAATGGTTCATTTTGCTTCATCCATTCAACCGATTTTTCATAGGTATTAAATGTTTCAAACGGATGAACAGCAGGGTCAGCTACAATTCCAATGCTGGTATTTTTAGATCCCAGTGGAATTACCCATAACCAATAACCGGTGTCCATAAAATGTACGGTACTTAAATAACGTAAACCAGGCTCAAGATAAGACTGCCATTGTTTATTATCCGTCCAGGTATCTATATCAATAACACCTTTAAGTCTCCACCAAACCGCATTACTATGGTGTTCCATGGGTTTTTGAAATTGCAGTTTGCGTTTCAAAATACTTGCCCTGCCTGATGCATCGGCAACCCATTTGCATTTCACCGTCACTTCTTCTCCATCTTTTATATAAGAAACTTCATGGCCATTTTTACCTGAAAGTTCAACATTTGAAACTTTTGCTCCAAGTAACAGATTGGTACCTTTTTCCCTTGTCAAACGCATCAGGTAATTTTCCAGCGTTCCCCTGTCTAATTGATGGCTGGGCACCGGTAATCGTAAACGTGGGCCTAATTCAACACGGCTTGCGATATCTTCTTTGGTATTTGATTTAAAGAAAAAACGAAGCCCGTGTTTAGGAAGTTCATGTTCTTCTAAATAATCTTTTATGCCTAATACCTCTCTTAAATAATGGGTGCCAAGTTCAACTGTTGATTCACCAACTTTATGTGCAGCGGTGGCAGCTTCCGTTTCTCTTCTTTCCAAAACAAGTATTGATAAACCTGGTTTGGCATTTTTAAGTTGAAGTGAAAGTGTTAAACCAGCAAGGCCACCACCAAGGATAACTACGTCATATTGTTCCTGCATAAAATAAGATTTTTTATTTTTTAAGAATGATAAAAGTAATAAAATAAATGCCCGTTATAACAATGTGATTTTTAAAATATGCCAATATTTTAAAAATCTTACAGTGTTTTATGCCGACCTGTGCCGGTACTACGGTATGGTATCAAACAAATGGTACAATGAGGCGAAGCCGATATTGAACTATATTGTTTGTCCAATCGGTATTACCATGAAGATAAAATAGATAGTTGAATAAAATCAAATAACACGATCAAACCTGATTAAAATCATGTAATGTTGATTCTTTAATGATTTGATTTATAAATATGTTAAACATAGTTTCTGTAAATAATCTGAATGAATGAACCCACTGCAAGCTGCGAGGAATCTAAAAATAAAAATAAAATTGCCACAGATTCGCAGATTAGATTTTTTATTTTATTAAATCTGTGAATCTGTGGCAATAAATAATTTTGAATGAATGAACCAGTAGTAAGCTGCGAGGTATCTAAAAATAAAAATAAAATTGCCACAGACCTATCTGCCGATAGGCAGGTTCGCAGATTAGATTTTTTATTTTATTAAATCTGTGAATCTGTGGCAATAAATATTTCATTCCCCATAAAGCAAAGCTGCGAGGAATTCTTGTGATAAAAAGCAAAAAATGAGAAGTGTCACAGTTTAAAAATTGTTGTCATTGCGAGAAACCTGATTGTCGTCATTGCGAGGCACGAAGCAATCTAAATTATTAGTACTATTCAGGTCAGATTGCTTCGTTCCTTACAATGACGTTGTTCTTAATATCCTCGTAATCAAGCTACAGCATTTTGTAAAACGTACCCATATTTAATTGCTTCCTTTTGAAGGAAGATTATTCTTTTAGTTTTCTGTCTTTCTGTATTAATCTGTAGTTTATTTTTATCGTACTCTTTTTTTCCTTTGACCATGTTATAAAATATTACTGCAAGTTTTCTTGCA
>JANOPU010000095.1:0-14351 GCA_031422055.1 Ferruginibacter sp. | reverse complement strand
GGGATTTACCTTTGCTTTCTTCATATTGTGCAAACTTGTTCCATTTTATAAAGGTTTGAGTATTGCCAAATTCAAGAATCATTTTTATTCTTGCTGTCCAGTCGGTTTTTTTCTCCATGTATTAAATATCCAACCACATCATAAGGCGAAAATATATCAGCGCACTCGTTGTGCAATACTCGGTAATCCCACAAGCAATCCTTCGAAAACTGCCGGGGTTCTCTCAAGTATCTCGTGTGATCCTTCCAAACTGTATTGTATCCTATTGTCGTTTATAGTAAAAGTTTTGTTTTTTTCCCGTTTCCGTTCTATCATCTATAAAAGCATGCAATGAATCTGCTGTTATCAGTTTGTAAATAATCCTTTTAGGGAAATCATGTTCAGGGTTTTCAAAAACAAATACATGATTATCTGAGGATGTAAGCCTGAACGCTATCGGTTGTTTGTTATTTTGATCTTCAACGGAAGAAGTATAAAATATCCCTTCCCCTGTATTTTTTAATGAAACTCTTTCAGTAATTACTGTATCATTCCCTTTTACAAAAAATCCTTTATTCTGCAAATAGTCTTTATTAATTTTTACCCATTCTTCTCCTATATATCCCCTTTTTGTTTTCATGATCCATTTGCCTTCCAATGCATATAATTGTATAAATATTTTATCATTGCCTGTATTGTTGTTAATAAAAGCTGACATCATCATAACAAAAATCATTGCAACTAAAGATTTTTTCATTTTTTCCAAAAAAATTTAATGCTTAACAATTTACTACCCGTTGTATTTTTTCATTCCTGTTTCTCAGATCTACACCAGCTTCCATCATTGATTTAAGATTGGTAAGATAAAAAGTCCATCCGGTTTTACATCCCAGGTGATAATTTTTTATTCCTGCTTCATCGGTCGGGATATTTTCCTGGATCAGTTCAACGATATTCTCTCCCTCTTCAATTTTAATATTTACAATACAATCACCAGCATCACCAAATTTAAATTTGATCTGATCTTTCCCGTTGCAATCCAGTATAGAACCTGTTTCCACCACATCATCCGGCCAGCCATACCAAAACCAACGGTAAGTATCGCCCTTTTCTACGTATTCATTTGCTCCCCGTAAACTACCATCAGGTTTTTTATACTCCGACAGCCGAAGAAACCATTGTTCGATCCCTTTTTTGGTAGCCCATGATTTATACAAGTCTTTAGGAGAAGCATTCACTGTGATACGCACAATAAAACGGCTCCAGTCAAAATTTGCCATTTCAATTTATTTTTTATTAAGGAATACTATGTAATCCGATCCGGTTGCCTTCTGTATCAACAAATACAGCCATGTATCCGTAATCGGGAGATATTTGTGTTTTCGGGACCATAATTTTTCCGCCGGCTGCTTCCACCCTGTTCATGATAATCTGCACATCCGGATTTCCATTCAGGTAGATTAATGGGCCTTCTGTAAGAGAGGGTTTGTGAAAACCACCACTATCAACAACAGCTCCACCAACCTGTGTATTCATATCATCTAATGGAAACATACGCATTTTAATATTATCCATATCCATTGGAATCATTTGTATCCCAAAAATGGTCTCATAAAATTTCTGTGCCCTGGGCAGATCTGTTGCCGGTATTTCAAACCAACTGATTGCATTGTTCATAAACAGTTTTTAAAGTTTAAGTAATTAAATTATTCCTCTGTTGAAATAAAGTTCTGATATTAATTTATAAAAATGATACCGTCCATAAAAAAATATTCTGCAAAATAAGAGATGAATAACCCAAATACATTTTCATATTATCAATAACAAAAAAATCCTGCAACTTTAAGGAAACAGGATCTTATTAATACACAGATATAATTAATTCTGTTGAGATGGTCGTTGCGGACGAAGGCCTGGTTCAATCTCATCGATCCATTTTTTTAATTGCTCCTGTGTAAATATCAGTTTCAGCTCCCCATCCCTCGTTTCAACAAGCTCTTTTCGTTTTGCCATTAATGCATCCCTGTCCATACTTCCACTGGCACGCATTTCTTGCATTGCTTTTTGCTGGGAATTATAAAAATTCAACATAATAACTTCCGTTTTTGATTTAGTGGTTGAATCCAGCTTTAATGATGACATTTTTTCAATAGCAGTTTTTGTTCTTTCTTCAGGAGTCAATCGTTGCATATTTCCCTGGGCCATCAAAAAAGTTACATTAAAACAAATTGCAGCTATAAGTAATAGGAGTTTTTTTTTCATTTATTTAATTTTTGAATATAAACAGATTCAACAATAGGTGATTTTTAAATGATAAATGATCTTTTTGTGAACCAATATTTAACAAGAGACCAATATATTTAATACAAATATTACATATATTCCTTAAAAAAGAAGTATTTCATTGATCTTCCTATAATGGAGATTATATTAAAAACCATCAGATTTTATGGAATTCTTTATTACGAGAAAACTTTACAATTCCGAAACCTGATAATTTGCTATTTTACAATATCTTGCAGGCCTAAAATTTCTATAGTATGGATTATAATAAATTAGTATCGGTTACCGGAATGAGTGGATTATTTGAATTGATCTCTTCAAAAACGGACAGCGGCATTGTTCGCTCCCTGGAAGACAACAGTACCAAATTTGTAAGCACACGTATTCATAGTTTTTCCCATCTGGAAAGTATAGAAGTCTACACGGTAAAAGACAATGTAAATCTTGCAGATATTTTTATTGCAATGAAAAGTAATAAAGAGACATTACCCGATGGCAAAGCCGATGCAAAAGCGATCAGGGCATATTTTGAAAAAGTTTACCCCGACATGGATTTTGAAAGAGTTTATGGCAGCGACATGAAGAAAATGGTAAAATGGTTTGAAATTCTTACAAAAAATAATATTGAAATAAAACTTTCTGAAGCTGGTGAAGAAGAAACAGCAACCGATCATATTGCAGGTAAAAAATCTAATGCTACCAATAATACAGTTGCGCCTAAAACTACGGCTGTAAAAAGTGCACCACCTAAAAAGATCAATTCGCCAAGAAAAATGGCATAATAATATGTGAAAAATTAAAATGAATAGTGGAGAATTAAATTCCTTTTTTCAACCACTTTATAATCAGGTACGATCTGTTGATCTTATTTACAATTAACTTTTTACGTTTAACTATTCGTTTTTATGTATTCTGCAGATATAAAGAAAATCAACAGGGTATTTTTACCGTCAGACTTTTCGGCTACTAATTGGGAAGTGCTGGAACCTTATTTTAAAAATCTGCTTGACCGTGATATTTCAACTAAAGAAAAACTGGAGCAGTGGCTAAAAGATCAAAGTGAACTGGAAGCTGTTGTGAATGAAGATTCATGCTGGAGACAAATTAAAATGACATGTGATACAGAGAATAAATCACTTGAAGAGTCTTTTAATTATTTCTGTATGAAGATACAGCCAAGGATACAACCCTTTTCTGACGCACTGAATAAAAAATTAATTCATTCTCCTTTACTGAATGAACTTGACAAAGAAAAATACTTCACTTATTTACGCAGCATTCGTAAAAGCATAGAGTTATTCCGTGAAGAGAATATTCAGTTACAGGCAGAGATGGCCGTATTACAGCAACAGTTTGGCCAAATAACCGGCGCCATGTCAATATCAGTGAATGACGAAGAGTATACACTTCAGCAGGCCGGAAAATTCTTAGAAAGCCATGATAGAAATTTACGCGAAGAGGTTTACTTAAAGATACAACAGCGAAGGTTAGCTGATAAAGACAAACTGGATGAACTATTTAATAAACTAATAACGCTTCGCAATGCAGAAGCACAAAATGCAGATTTTGAAACTTACAGGGATTACCGTTTTAAAGAACTTGGCCGTTTTGATTATACAAAAGAAGATTGTTTTCAATTTCATGATGCGGTAAAGCAACATGTATTACCATTGTTGAATAAAATATATCAAAATAAAAAGAAAAAACTTGCTGTAGACAAATTGCGCCCCTGGGATATGGAAGCAGAGCCAAAAGGCACTAAACCATTACACCCTTTTAAAAACGGAGAAGAACTACTTCAAAAATCTGTTGCCTGTTTTAATAAACTAAATCCATTCTTCGGTGATTGTCTTCAAAAAATGAAATCATTGAATCATCTTGATCTCGAAAGCCGCAAGGGTAAAGCGCCCGGAGGTTATAACTGTCCGTTGGCAGAAAGTGGCGCTCCATTTATTTTCATGAATGCAGCCGGGCAAATGCATGATGTAACTACGATGTTGCATGAAGGCGGCCATGCTATACATTCTTTTCTTGCTCATCATTTAGAACTGAATGGCTTTAAAGAATACCCGATGGAGATAGCGGAAGTTGCCAGCATGGCGATGGAACTTTTCAGTATGGATCATTGGGATACCTTTTTTGATAGTGCTGAAGACCTGAAAAATGCAAAAATACATCAACTCGAAAGAGTGATTAGTATATTTCCATGGATAGCTATCATTGATAAATTCCAACATTGGATCTATGAGAATCCCGGGCATACTATTACAGAAAGAACAAACACCTGGATAAAGATATTAGATGAATTCAAAGACAGTGTAATAGATTATATCGGGCTGGAAAATTACCGCAGCAATTCATGGCAGCGTCAGTTGCACTTATTTGAAGTTCCTTTTTACTACATTGAATATGGCATTGCTCAATTAGGAGCTATAGGCATGTGGATGCAATACAAAAATGATAAAAAACAAGCTTTAGATAATTATTGCAATGCATTGAGCCTGGGTGCAACAAAAACCCTTCCTGAATTATTTAATACGGCTGGCTTAAAATTTGATTTTTCTCCCGACAAGATCAAAGTGCTGATGGAGTTTGTAAGCAAAGAAATGGAAGCGCTGTGATTAGTAAAGATGACATCTTTCAAAGCAAAAGATGTCATCTTTACTAATCATCTACATTCATCACATATTCCTGTTACAACCATTGCAGACTGAGTTGGTTTAAATCCCTTAGGAAGTTTAACATCCGGTACTGTTACATCATCCAGGCAAATCGTTTTAGTGCAAATATTACAAATAAAATGTACGTGATTATCATGGTGAAGCCCTGCTTCACAATTGTGTTTACACAAAGCATACAATATTGAATTATCAATCGTAGGTATCTGATGAATAATTCCTTTGTCAACAAAAGTTTGTAGCGTACGGTACACCGTTACTCTGTCGAAAGCTGCATCTGTTTGCTTTTCAATATCAGCATGAGCAAGTGCTCCTTCTGTATCTAAAAAAAGATCAAGGATCTTTTTCCGGCCTTCCGTTACACTGAGGCCATTCTTTTTCAATATATTCAGATTCAGATCCATGGTTAAATTTACTAATTCGGTGTGTTACTAAATCCATTTAAAAAACGTGTGTGATCAATTTTTTCCCTGAGTAATCCGGAAATATCAGTAATAAGTTTTTGAATCTCTTCTTCCTTCAACCCATCATAAATAGCTCTTACCCGTCCATACCTATCAACCAGGGCAAAGAACTGGGAATGAATAAACTGGTCTTCCATACGCTGGGTGCTATCAGGTTTGCCGTTATCAATCATATATCCCTGCCTGGCCATTTTATATAATTGCTTTTTATCTCCTGTTACAAAATTCCAATTTGGATTAATGATCGCTTTATTCGAATCAGAACCTGCATTCGAAATTTTATAAGAACCCTCTTCGTTTTTGATTAAAATTCCATTGATCATTTTTTGTTCATATGCTTTCATTAGTGGGATGCTGTCTGTCTCTGGCATACAAGTATGAGATAGTATCAGGAAATCTTTTTCGTCTTTGTATTTATCAAAAACACGCCTCATGTTTGCATTCATCTTTGGACAAATTCCTTTACAAGTTGTAAAGAAATACTCTGCCACATACACTTTATCTGCAGTGTTTTTTTGTGTGATCGTTTTCCCATCCTGGTTTACAAAACTAAATTCCGGTATCAAAGGATTGATCACTGCCAGTTTAGAATCTGTGAAATTATGTTCCCGGAAGATCAATAAATAAAACACAGTCAGTAACACAGCAAAAAAACCAACATAAACCCACAACATTTTTTTCTTCATACGATAAAAATATAGGCAAATTTACAAACGAATAACGGGTTGTTGACTTTTTGAATGAAAATGCCCTGTTAAAACTTGCAACAATATTGCAAATATCTTACATTTGCATTTCATATGAATGTAAAACTCAATTGGGATGGGCTTGGGATTGCAACTTCGATTGCTTGTGCCATACATTGTGCCATACTTCCTTTGATACTTTCTACCCTGCCTTTATTCGGGGTCAATATCATTCACAATGTTTTTTTTGAATGGAGTATGATCGGACTTGCCTTTGCAGTTGGCTCCTATTCTCTTTTTCATGGATATTTTAAACATCATCAATCTTTTTTACCCGTGTTACTTTTCGCAATTGGATTTGTATTTCTTTTTGCAAAACAGTTCTTTCATAATTACGAGGTCTATTTCCTGATCCCGGCGGTTCCACTGATTGTAACCGCACACTACATCAATTACAGGCTTTGTCACCGAAGCAAATGCCGTTCACCTCATCACCAACATTAAACTGCAACATTGCCAGGAAAGAAGTTCACACATAATATAAAGATTGCTTCACTACGCCTGCCTGCCGCAGGCAGGTTCACAATGACGGATAAAACGGAATTTCATATCTTGTTATTCAATTAATTAAAATGCATAAGAAATTCATATTAATAATAGCGGTTTTTTTTATTTTCAGTATTTCTAAGGGCCAGTCTTCTGATGAAAAAATAATCCGCCTGGCAATGAATGATCAATTAACTGCATGGAATAACGGAGATATCAGCCGCTTTATGGAAACGTATTGGAAAAATGATTCATTAATGTTCATCGGAAAAAGCGGGGTTACCTATGGCTGGGAAAACACAAAAAATAATTATATAAAAGGATACCCTGATACTACTGCTATGGGTAAACTTACCTTTAACATTATACAGGTAAAACGTTTATCAGTCATTTATTTCTCTGTTGTTGGTAAATGGCATTTGACAAGGTCTATCGGTGATATAAGTGGCCATTTTACTTTGCTTTTCAAAAAAGTAAAAAACAAGTGGGTCATTATTTCTGATCATAGCAGCTAACGAACAAGGTTATACATTCCATTTGCGACGAAGATGCCTTATCAGAAAAAAAAGGCTTATCAAAAAAATTATATAAAAAACAAAATTTTTCCAATCCGGAGTGTCCTCAAAAAAAGCAAACCCTAAATAGATCCCAAAAAAAACACAAGCCATCATCCACAGCAAAACGATGGATATCGTATTTACGATCAGGATCAAAAACCCTCTTGTTTCATCTTCCATTCCCATGTTATATAAATCTTGTTTAGTTGGTTTAGAAAGTTTAGAAATGTTTAGAAATTAAAAGTATACAGAAGCGATATAAACTTTTCTAACCCCTCCTAAACCATCTAAACTTATTTTGTATCATTGAATAAGAAATTTCTGAAAATCCAAGCTATCTCCATTAAATACATTAAAGTCAACTAAAGATCCTATGCCATTTACATGGCCCGATTCACTATGTTGCCAAAAAACCCAATCCCGGTTTATACGAGGTTTATCCTTAACAAGATAATGTGCTACCCAAAGCGGATAATCATCAAATTTTCCTGAAAGATACGTTTTGTAAAAATCTGCATTTGTATAAATGATTGGTTTTGTTTTATACTTTTTTTCAACCAGTTGCAACCATTCTGCTACCCTTTGTTGCAATACTTTAACAGGAACTCCATTGGTCTGTTCTACATCAAGTACCGGGGGAAGATCTCCTTTTTGAAGCCGCACTGTTTCTATAAAATTTTCAGCCTGTGCTATTCCGCTTTTACTGGAAATAAAAAAATGATATGCTCCTCTTGACATTCCTGCTTTTTGTGCATGGAACCAATTGCGCCTGAAATGTTCATCAATTCGTCCCTTGCCTTCCGTTGCTTTAATAAAAGCAAAATTTATTTTTACATTCTTTACCTGCATATCTTTTACATCCTCCCAGGATATTTCTTCTTGGTATTTGCTCACATCAATTCCATGTATGCCAAAATTAACCGGAAGACTGATACCGAATTCGCGGTAATGAATAAAGGAAGGTTTATTAAAATACCCGCTAATATAATAAGATGCAATCGCCAGCATACTGAGTATGATCAGTGCAATAAAAACCGGGCGGCCTAAATTCTTTTTACGTTTTGCCATTAATACAATTCTCTTATTTCAGTAATTTCTTTGTGTATTTAAAATCGCCGGCAGTTACTTTTAAAATATATTCACCGTGAGATAAATTACTAAAATTCAGTTGCAATATCTCTGCTCCGTTTATCAATTTAATATGTTGCTTATAGATCAGCTGGCCCAGCATATTATACATAACCAGGTCTGCAGCATCTAAATTAAAATCGTGCAAATATACGGTGAGTGGATTTTGAATCGGATTCGGGTAAACCTCTACCACAGGATTTCCTGAGTTTGGAAAAACAATTTTTTCAGTAGAATTATTTTTTGATATCAGCCAATATTCCGGATCAACCAAAACAGTATCTGGTTTAAACCCAATATTACTTATAAAAGTCTCTCCATTACTTTTGTTGTCAACAATAACCGTTTTTTCCTGGCTTGCATTCTTAAATTTCAAAGCAACCGGCATTTCAAAAAAACTTACAGAAGGATGTGATGTAACCTGATTCATTTTTATCTTTACATAATTACTCCCAAATTCTGACCATTGCACCTGATAAGAAGGATAACCCTGCCCCTGATACCATTGGTTAAAAAAAACAGTAAGGTCCTGCCCACTTTCCTGTTCCAGGTTTCTTTTCAGATCTGCCGTACGTGCAAATCCATAAATAACTGACAGGTCTTTTTGGTATCTTCTTATTCCCCTAAAAAAAGCGGAATCTCCTAATTTAAATCGTAACATTTGTACCAGATAAGATCCTTTGTTATAAGAAAGTCTGCCATCAAAGATGCGGTTAACATTAGCTGTATCAACAACTTTTACCGATCCGCCTGTATTTGATGTAATATTGTTTAGAACCCCTCTTCTGTTACTTATAATTGAAGACGGATATTTATTTTCCATGTAAAATCTGGCCAGGTAAGTAGCAAACCCTTCATTCAGCCAGATATCTTCCCAGCTTCCGCAGGTTATTTTATCTCCAAACCATTGGTGCCCCAGTTCATGAGCAACCAGCGATTCTCCTGTATTTACAATGAAAGTAGCGGTCTGATGCTCCATTCCTCCGCCCCATCCAAATTGTACATGCCCGTATTTTTCTTTGATAAAAGGATATTCACCAAAATAATTGTGAAAGAGTTTCATTGCATCTAAAGCATTTTGAGTGCCCGCCTGGAAAGATGTAAGATTTTCAGGATAACAATATGTTTGCATAGGAAGATTGATCTCCCCTAATTGTACTTCGTTATTGAATACTGCATAATTGGTAACAGCCATACAAATAAGGTAAGATGCAATGGGATATCGGTGCTTCCAGTGAGCAATTTTTTTTGTTCCGCCTGCAGTAAGCATTTCATATTGCAGCAGCCCATTACTGGCCGCTTTATATGCAACAGGATTTGTGATGATCACATCAATAGAATCTGCTTTATCATCCAACCCGTTTTTGCAGGGCCACCAATCCCTTGAGCCATAAGGTTCGCTTAATGACCAAATAACGGGCACGCCTGAATGTGTTGATTGTATAAAAGAACCGAAACCGGTATTTGCTGGAACTCCTTTATAATAAATACTGACTGAATCCAATGCTCCGGCATTGAGGGTAGATGAAAAATTAATCTGAAGGCCGTTGATGGGTTGATTGAATGAAAGTATTATACCCCGTTGTTTAACGCTATCAGTAATAAGCTGACTCATCAGGTCAAGTGTAATGGAAGTTGAAGGTGTAGAAACAACAAAATAAACAGTAACCTTACCAATGATATACCGTACTGCAGGATCAAGCTGCCATTCGCAACGATAATATTTTACATCAAAATTATCAGAGGCAAGCGTTGCTTCTTTGCCCATGGAAATTCTTTGATGTGCTTCTCTTTCCATATCTGCTATTGAGCTAACCTGTTTATATTCATCAATAGGCTGAGCTAATGATGAAAAAGAAGTAAATATTAAAAAAATAAATATACGCATGATGTTATTTTAGGTAAGTTAATACTAATACGAAGTTCATCAAATTAAATATAAAATGCAATAAAGCTTATAATGTTTCGTTAATGATAATGCCTTTTGGCTAACCATTATTCTTAACTAAGAATAGTTCACTAACCCGAAAAAAACCGACCTTGAAAACACCAATTGTAAAAGCAGTGGCTGCTATTTTTATTTTTTGCCTTTCTGCGAACAAAATATCTGCATTAACACCAATCATTGCTGAAGATACTACCCGTAAAAACTTAATTGCTTATAACAATAAAGAAGAACGTATTGTTGTTCTTAAAGAGGTTAATGTAGAATTTCCTGCAATTTTAATGGGTAATGAAAAAGAATCAATGGATTATATTGAAAAGTTTTTTACATCCAGAAAAAATTACCTGATTCGTACATATCAGAGAAGTAGGAATATATTCCCAAAAGTTGAAAATATATTTAAGCAATACAATGTGCCACAGGAATTTAAGGTCTTAATGGCATTAGAAAGTGGTTTTAATGCTAATGCCGTATCGTCTGCCGGCGCAGTTGGCTACTGGCAGTTTATGGATAATGTTGCCAAAGAATACGGGCTAAAAATTGCATCAAAAAATAAAATCAAAAAAAATATTTCCGGTAAAGAAACAGAAAAGAAACAGCTGGCAAAATCAGTATCACGAGATGACAGAAAGAATTTTACCAAGTCAACACATGCTGCTGCCAGGTACCTGCAAGACAGGGGCCGTAACTTAAACAACGATTGGTTACTCATTGCCGCCAGTTATAACTGTGGTGTTGGAAATGTTTGGAATGCCATGGAAAGGACCGGCAAAGCGAATCCAACATTCTGGGATATTAAAAAATACCTTCCTGCTGAAACCAGGTCATACGTGATGAACTTTATTGTACTGAATGTATTATTTAATAATTATGAAAAATTTTCTAAGAACACGTTGTGCTTTAAAACTGTTACTTGCATACAATCTGATATTGTGCAGGAACTTCCTGATCTCACTGCATTATCGTTATAAGTAAATACCGGGTAACAAACCCAATGAAAATAGGCCTATTTTTGTTGATATGCCGAGGCTTAATTATAATGATACCCTGAATTTATTCAGCAAACTTACTCCTGCCCGTTTATGGAATGGAATAAAAGTTTTAAGTAGTTTTTATATCAGCCGTTTTACAAAAAAGCCAGTACAATGGGGATATCCTGTTTCAATTTCCTTTGAGCCAACAACAAGTTGTAACCTCCGCTGCCCCGAATGCCCCAGTGGTTTAAGAGAATTCACCCGGCCAACCGGTATGTTAAAGAAAGATTTTTTTACAGAAACCATTGATGATATCCACAAACATTTACTGTACCTCATTTTTTATTTCCAGGGAGAGCCATACCTGAATACAGATTTCCTTGATATGGTAAAATATGCTTCATCAAAAGGAATTTACACCGCCACTTCCACCAATGCACATTATTTAAATGATGATGCTGCACGCAAAACAATTGAAAGTGGTTTAGACCGGCTTATTATTTCTATTGACGGCACTACCCAGGATGTTTACCAACAATACCGTATCGGAGGAAACCTCGATAAAGTAATTGAAGGCGCTAAGAATATTGTAAGATGGAAGAAGGAGTTGAACAGCAAAACTCCTTTTGTTTTCTTTCAGTTTTTGGTGGTAAAACCAAATGAGCACCAGGTAGAAGATATTAATAGATTAGCTAAAGAGATCGGTGTAGATGAAGTACGTTTCAAAACTGCACAAGTATATGATTTTGAAAATGATCCCAATAAACTAATTCCGGAAACCGATAAATTCAGCCGGTATAAAAAAAATAAGGATGGAACTTATGCTGCTAAAAATAAACTGGCCAACCACTGCTGGAAACTCTGGCATGCAAATGTAATTTCGTGGGATGGGCTGGTGGTTCCTTGTTGTTTTGACAAAGATGCAACGCACCAGTTGGGAAATTTAAAGAATGAATCTTTTAAAAAAATATGGCACAACAGTAATTATAAACAATTCAGAAGTGAATTGATGACGAGCCGTAAAAACATAGATATTTGTTCCAATTGCAGTGAAGGGGTTTCGGTATGGAAGTAATTTTAATTAAAACATAGTGATGAATAACTCATTTAACGATAGGATAAGACAGCTATTAATAATGGCATTGATCATTATACTTGGGTATATATTAGTAACTGAATTGTATATTTTTTTACCCGGGGTTCTAGGTGCAATTACATTATATATACTTACAAGGGGCTTGTACTTTAAAATGATCTATCAAAAAAAATGGAAAAAGGGGCTGACTGCTTTATTATTTATTTTGTGTAGCCTGGTGATATTTTCTATTCCATTTTATTTGGCAATAAAGATGATCTCTCCAAAAGTAAATGAGCTTATTAATAATGAAGATAAAATTATAACTGGATTTAAAATATTTTCTGAACAATTTAAACAATACTCCGGCATTGAATTGTTATCGGATGAAAATACAAAAGCATTAACGCAGCGGATCTCTTCTCTGGTTCCCAAACTGATCAACAGTACTGCATCTATATTGACCAACTTGCTGATGATGTTTTTTTTATTGTACTATTTATTTGTCAATGGCACTGAAATTGAAAAATATCTTAGCAAGATCATCCCATTAAAACCCGATAATATTGATAAACTTGCTCATGAGACCAAGATAATGATAACAGCAAATGCTATAGGCATACCGATCATTTGTATTGTTCAGGGAATTTTTGCTGCATTGGGTTACTGGATATTTGACGTCAAAGACTGGGGTATGTGGGGTTTCTTAACAGGCGTTTTTGCATTTTTCCCTTTGGTTGGTACCATGATCATTTGGATACCGATCGTTTTGTTCATGTTTTCAACAGGCAATACATGGATGGCAACGGGACTTACCATTTACAGTATTGTTGTAACCGGTAATGTTGATTATATCACCCGGCTTGGCTTATTAAAAAAGATCGGTAATGTTCATCCATTGATAACAGTACTTGGTGTTATAGCCGGGCTTGGATTATTTGGTTTCATGGGACTCATCTTTGGTCCACTCCTGGTAAGTTATTTTATTATTTTGATCAAGATATATATGAACGAATTCACAGATGCTCATAAACAATAGTCGCCTGGTTTTGTTTGTTATAAATATCAGCTCCATAAAGAAATTAAAATTATTACAACTAGCCTCTAACTGTTCTTTATCAAATAGTTTGTATTAACGCATCATGTTGGCAGACTATTTTTTATTATTGCAGAATTAAATAACGGTCATGGGAATTGAAAAGGATATTTTACAATCAACATTCAGAAATGAATATCAAAAAGGTATCATCAACTTCATTTACACATACAATTGGATGAATGAAAAAATGAAGTTCATTTTTGACAAAGAAAAAATTACGGGTCAACAATTTAATATACTACGCATACTACGTGGTGCAGGTAACCCTCTTTCTACTTTACAGATAAGGCAACGTATGCTTGACAAAATGAGTGATACCAGCCGTATTGTTGACCGCCTTGTTTTAAAGGATCTTGTTAAAAAAAACACCTGCCCGTCAGATAAAAGACTGGTAGATGTTTCCATAACCGATAAAGGGAAAAAACTTCTGGAAAAAATTGACCGGTACGAAAATGAAATGGATGGTATCTTCGGAAACCTGTCCGCAGCAGAAGCAAAAACACTCAACAACTTACTAGATAAAATCCGTAGTTCCAATGCATAGGTTCCGCAAGAAATTAATGATCCTCTTTTTATTATTCCCGGCTTTAAAAACCACCGCTCAACAACCGGAAGTAAAACCCGAATTAAGGGCTGTCTGGATTGCAACAATTACTAACATTGACTGGCCGGACAGGCCTACAACAGATAGTTATGAACAAAAAAAGCAATTCATAAAGTTACTCGACATGCATCAGCGAAATGGATTGAATGCAATTGTAATGCAGGTACGCCCGGCAACGGATGCATTTTACCCTTCACCTTTTGAGCCATGGAGCCAATGGCTTACCGGAATACAGGGACAGGCGCCCATACCCTATTATGACCCGCTTGAATTTATGATCTCAGAAACACATAAAAGAGGAATGGAATTTCATGCATGGATGAATCCTTACAG
>JANOPU010000094.1:0-10858 GCA_031422055.1 Ferruginibacter sp. | reverse complement strand
CGTCCTACACCTACACAGCAGACGTACCATGTATGAAAATTTTTCAAAAAAAGTGTAGATGTAGGTTTTGATTCTTCATCCTACACTACACTTCGTGTAGATGTAGATTTTGATTCTTCATCCTACTCTACACCAAGTGTAGGTGTAGGTTCCTTTCTCTCAAATCGTAAGACGTATTTGCTCATTCGCAATAGCATATCATTCGTTCCCACTCGATGAGGTAAACATTTTTAGACCAGAAACATAAACGTTAAAAATTAAAATTGTAAGAAAAAACCACGACCGGTATAACTCCGGCTGAAGGGCTTACAGTTAAAGGCTTACAGTTAAAGGCTGAGATTTTATTCGATGATTTTGCAAAGATTGATCTGAAAGTGGGCACCATAACTGCAGCTGAAAAAGTTGAAAAAGCAGATAAATTGTTAAAGCTGGAAGTAGATCTTGGTTTTGAAAAACGAACCATTGTAAGTGGCATTGCTTTACATTTTGAACCGGCTGCTATTATAGGGAAACAGGTAGTTGTTGTAACTAATCTGGCTCCACGTAAAATGAGGGGTATTGAAAGTAACGGCATGATCCTGATGGCAGAAGATGCAGATGGTAAATTAAAATTCATCAAACCTGATGAAACAACTGGTAATGGAAGTGGTGTGAGTTAGTTTTCATTATACGAATTACAGGCACGAATTACACAAATTACACGAATTATGCATCAAGCGTAACTCCAAATATGCGTAACCTGACTTCTGGCAGTTAGAGTTAGGTTCACGTTTATTAGTTCATTTAAAAGATCCCAATTTATTATAATGGTAAGAAGCCGTTTGTAAAAATGCTTTCATAAATATTGTGAGGGAATCTACTCTTGAATTGTAAGGGGCGTTTATAAGATTATTACTGCGTGCCAGATCTGTTTTGTAGTTAAAACAATACTCCGGTTTACCTGTAAAAGAATTAAAGCCCAACACATAGCTGCTGTCGAATGCCTGGCATAATACAGTATTTTGTTTGGAGAATACCACCCTGTTCATATCAGGGCTTTCTTGCAGCAAATTTTCTCCATATGAAATAAATGGTTTTGTTTCCCCTGAAACTGATAAAATGGTATTCAAAATATCAAACTGACTTACCGGGGCAGTGATGATCTTACCTTTTGAATTTTTGGGCTCATAAATGAAAATCGGAATATGAAAACTTTGTACTACATCATTTGTTAAAAACCTGGCATCAGGATCCATCCAATGGTCAGAGCAAAATATAAAAACAGTATTTGCAAACCATGATTTTTTTGAAGCTTCATGAAAATATTTTTCGAGACATTCGTTGTAATAATTCATACTTTTCATCTGGTCTGAAAAATTTTTTACCGGAAACTTTTCTTTATACTCTTTAGGAATATTATTGGGGTAATGTGTTGAAATATTATAATTGATATTAAAAAAAGGTTGCTGCATTGCTTCTGTTTTTTTCAACATAAAGTCAAGTACATATTCATCGTGCAAACCCATTGTATGACTATCCATACTTTTATACCCCGGAATATTTTCTTTGCTGTAATAATGCTGAATTCCAAGCCAGTTGGTACATTTTGCAAATCCAAAATCATCAAAATCATCGCCTATAAAAAAAGAAGAAGTATATCCCATCTTTGCCAGTGAAGTCCCCACAGAAGTAATTTTGATAGATGCATAATTGGAATGATACAAAGGAATCTCAGTTAAAGTAGGAACAGCAGCTAATATTGATGTTATCCCCTTATTCGAACTACGACCAAAACTGTATGCATTACTAAAGTAAGTCCCCACGCTTAATAAAGAATCGAAAAACGGCATTGTGACATTGTATTTACCCGATTTATCAAAAAAATCTTCTGGTATGCTTTCCATGATAAACAAAACAATATTCTTCTTTGATGTATCTGAATGCTGAACAGTTTTGTAAACAGGTATTAATTTATTTGCCTGTTCCATTGGCATATAACTATAGGTATGAACAATGGCTTCATCTTTTCTGTATACGGAATAAATGAATGTGTGAAAAGAATTTTGTACAAATTGCAATTCAACACTGTTCAATTCAATAAGTGGATGGGTTGGAATAAGTTTACTCCTTCCGAAAACAAAAAAGATCAAACAAAAAAATAACATGATTGCAGCAGTAAACAAAAATTTTTTTCCTTCATAATATTGATTTAAAATTTTTCTATGTATTCGAAATAACAGATAAAATAAAGCAACAGCAATCACTAACCCAATGATTGTTGAGTAAAAATTTTTAAAAACTGTTTTTTGAAAGGGGTGCTGAATAACATAAAGCAGGTCAGCATCTGCCCTTTGTAAATGAAAATGAAAATAAAAAACGTCAACCAGGTTAAGTAAAACACAAATAAAATTGATGACAAGGAAAATTGCTGTCACCAGCATTACCAGTGGTTTTTTTTTAGTAACAAAAGAAAGCAATGCTAATAGTATAATAAATGGGGTATTGATCAATAACAAAACCAGGACATCGTTAGCAAAGGACCATTTAAGAATATTTAATATATTACCGGTTGTAATAACTGATGGGATTCCTGTTAATGGTGCATTATAGAAGTAAAATATTGTTTTGAGAAAAAAAAGTAAAAGGAGTAGCTTTAATAAGAATATGATTACAGCTTTTTCATTTTTTTTAAAAGAGTAATAATTGTAATGTAACAAACCCGGTTTCATTAAAGCTATTTATACAAATGAATAAGAAGATTACATGAAAAAAAATGGTTTTATAACAAACAAATATACCGTATCAGTTTTAATACTGATTTGTTTGTTAGTGGCCGATATTATTTTACACAAAGGAATGAGCCGGGTTATCCTCCCTACTGGCTTTACTGACAAGGTGGTTCCGGTAAATCTACCACAATGTAACAACCCTCTTGTACAAAAAGGTAAAGATTGGATCAAAGCTGTTAATAATATTTCAATGATGCAAAAGCTACCGGATAATACTGCCGGATTTGAATGTGATGTATACTTTGACAATCGGAAAAATCATTTCGAGGTATATCATGATTCTTCTGCCCCTTCCACGTTAAATCTTGATTCACTACTCTCCGTTTATTACACAAAAAAACTACAGGCAAATGTTTGGTTAGATTTTAAAAATCTATCTGCTGAAAATTCAATGAATTCATTACTTGAAATAAACAGGTTAAAAAATAAATACACCCTTTTTAACCAGTTTATAATTGAATCACATAACCCGCAATTCTTAAAAGCTTTTTGTGATAGTGGTTATTTCACCAGTTATTATGTTCCATTTTTCAATCCATACCAGGCATCTGAAAATGAAATGATACAATTTGCCGGTATTGTAAAAAATAACTTGGAAAAATTTCCAACGTCAGCAATTTCAGGATATTATTTTCAATACCCTGTTTTAAAAGCATTTTTTCCAGATTACCCCATACTAATCTGGGCAGAGAATGCTCCTGTAAGTATAGTTTCATATTTTTTTAAGCGTCAACTGGAAAATGATGAAAGCATCAAAGTGGTCTTATCCCCTTTTAGAGACTAATCATAAATTCATGCAAATATTTTCACAATCACCTTTTTTAAAAAATTTATTATGACAATCAAAAACATTTTAACCATATTCCTGGTAATAACTTGTTTCACCGGTAATACACAGGATGTTAATTCATATTTAATTCCATACAGGCAGGGTGATCTTTGGGGGTTTTCAACGCCAGATAAACAGATCGTAATAAAACCAAAGTATAAAGAAGCCAACTGGTTTTCTGAAGGTTTTGCTGTTGTAAAAATGGGTAAGAAATATGGTTATATTAATAATTTTGGAGAACTAATTATACCGGCAAAATTTACAATCGCAAAAGCATTCAGGAAAGGTTATGTGCCAAAAGCAAATAATACTAATGGCGATACTGTTTTATTTGCAGGAGCATCATTAAAAGAGGATGGATATGAGATATGTATCAACCAAAAAGGCGAAACCATGTTGAAATGCCCTGCTATGAATGAAAATAGTTATGAAGAAAACCAGATCCCGGTTCAAACAATTTCCAAACAAAAAAATTACTCCCTTGCTAACAGTGAAGGATATTTTGACAAGGTGACTGACGATTACAAACAGGAAGGAAGCGATGAGATTTTTTATATTGCTATTAAAAATAATATGCAGGGCGTTCTAAACAGTAAGTTTGAAACGGTCATTCCTTTTGAATATAGTTCTATCAAAACTATCAAAAACGGAAAATCTACCTATTTACAAGTCACAAAAAACAATATGTACGGCATACTAAATGAAAATGGACAAGCAGTGATCCAACCTGATTATTCCGCTTTATCTGCTTTTAAAGGGCCCAATGGCAAAAATTATATTCTACTTCAACAAGGTGATAAATATTTTTTAAAAGACTTCGCAAATAATGATCTTATATCCGGTGTTTATTCAAATATCATCTACGAAAAAAAAGGTGGTTTTATCTTAACAGGAATTAATGGCCTCAAAGGCTATTATTTTATGAATGATTTTCATATTCAACCAAAATATAAAGAAATCAAAATGATTGTTGCCG
Organism: Ferruginibacter sp.; assembly: GCA_031422055.1. Lineage (GTDB taxonomy): Bacteria > Bacteroidota > Bacteroidia > Chitinophagales > Chitinophagaceae > Ferruginibacter. Next base: position 6,285 of record JANOPU010000094.1, on the reverse strand, counting down.
GTAAATACTTACAGGTAACGACTATTTCTGATCAGCTGGGTTATATTAATGAAAATGGAGATGAATATTTTACTGAATAAGTATAAATTTATTTCTTTTTACCACAACATAAAATCCATAACTTCGAATTCATAAATAGTTGTTTAACTAACTAATTTTTATATGTCGAACAGGATCATTAAAAAAATAGCAGTTTTGGGAAGTGGAGTTATGGGTAGCCGTATAGCTGCACATTTTGCCAGCATTGGCTTACAGGTATTATTGCTGGATATATTACCAAAAGAAATTGCTGCAGATGCCAAACCTACAGAAAGAAATAAGATCGTAAATGATGCACTTGCTGCGGCTATCAAATCAAATCCTTCTCCATTATACCACAAGGATGTTATTAAAAAAATCTCAACAGGGAATTTCACTGATAACATGAAAGATATAGCTGGTGCAGACTGGATCATTGAAGTAGTAGTTGAACGGCTTGATATCAAACAGGTCATTTTCACAGAAGTTGAAAAATACCGACGTGCGGGTACATTGATAACCTCAAATACTTCAGGGATACCCATTCATATGATGGCAGAAGGCAGAAGTGAAGATTTTAAAAAGCATTTTTGCGGTACCCACTTCTTCAACCCACCACGATATTTGAGGTTATTGGAAATTATTCCAACGCCTTTTACTGATCCCGGTATTGTTGATTTCTTAATGCATTACGGCGATCTGTACCTGGGTAAAACAACCGTTCTGTGTAAAGACAGCCCTGCATTCATTGCTAACCGTATTGGCGTTTTCGGAATGATGGCCATTATGAATACCATGGAAAAATTACAACTGAGCGTTGATGAAATAGATGCTTTAACCGGACCTGTTATCGGCAGGCCAAAATCTGCAACATTTCGTACGGCTGATGTTGTTGGAATTGATACTTTAGTAAAAGTTGCTAAAGGTGTATATGAAAATTGTCCGGCTGACGAGGCAAAAGAAAAATTTATTATTCCATCCTGGCTTAATAAAATGATCGAAAACAACTGGCTGGGAGATAAAACCGGGCAGGGATTTTTTAAAAAATTGCGAAGCAGTGAATTGCCTTCAGCTTCAGCCGAAGGTGAAAAAGTAATACAGGTACTGAATCTCCAGACACTGGAATATGAACCCCGCAAAAAAACAAAGTTTGCAACCCTGGAAACTGCAAAACCCATTGAGGACTTAAATACAAGGATTAAAGCATTGTGTAGCGGAACAGATAAGGCAGGTGATTTTTACCGCCAGTTTCATTATGCATTGTTCTCTTATATATCTCACCGCATTCCGGAGATCAGTGATGAAGTATACCGTGTAGATGATGCTATGATGGCAGGTTTTGGTTGGGAGATTGGTGCCTTTGAAAGCTGGGATACTCTGGGGTTTGCTAAAACTACTGCCTCTATGAAAGAAGCAGGATATACTGTAGCTGCATGGATCGATGATATGATGGCCAAAGGAATTACTTCATTTTATAAAGTAGAAAATAGTAAGAGGTTTTATTATGATATCACCTCTCAGGGTTACAAAACAATGCCGGGTGGTGAAGCATTTATTGTGATGAAAAATTTTGATAATCAAACGATTTGGAAAAACAGTGCATGCCGAACCTATCACCTGGGGAATGACGTACTTGGTTTAGAATGGTACACTAAAATGGGAAGCATTGGTGGTGAAGTATTGGAAGGCATTCAAAGATCAATTTTACTTGCAGAAGAAAAATACAAAGGCCTTGTTATTGCAAATGAAGGTGCAAATTTCAGTGCTGGTGCAAATGTGGCAATGATATTCATGATGGCCATTGAACAGGATTTTGATGAGATCGATATGGCCATCCGTCAATTTCAGCAAACTATGATGCGGGTACGGTATTCATCTATACCTGTTGTAGTGGCACCACATGGGCTGGCATTAGGCGGAGCCTGTGAAATGAGTTTACATGCAGACAAAGTTATTGCTGCCGCCGAAACGTATACAGGCCTGGTGGAAGTTGGTATCGGGGTGATCCCCGGAGGAGGCGGAACCAAAGAATTCGCTTTAAGGGCTGCTGATGAAATGCATAACGGTGAACCGGAAACGATTACATTACAGAATCGATTTTTAACCATTGCTACTGCTAAAGTCGGCACTTCAGCTTATGAAGCTTATGACCTGGGTATTTACAGAAAAGGTACAGATGAGGTAAGTATTAATATTGCACGCCGCATAGCCGAAGCTAAACAGGCTGTGATCAGTTTATATGATGATGGTTATGTAATGCCGGTTCAGCGCAATGATATTAAAGTCCTTGGCCAGTCTGCACTGGGAGCTATGTATGCAGGTATTCATGGTATGTGGCGCGGGCAATATGCAACCGATCATGATGTAGTAGTTGCAAAAAAATTAGCTTATGTAATGTGTGGTGGCGATCTGAGTGAGCCAACTGCAGTCAGTGAACAATATTTACTTGATCTTGAAAGAGAGGCGTTTCTAAGTCTTACCGGTGAGAAGAAAACTTTGGAAAGGATACAGAGTATATTAAAAACAGGAAAGCCCTTAAGAAATTAATACAGGTCTGACGCCCTCGTCTGACCTGTATTAATTTCATATGACCTAAATTAATTTCAACTTTTAAACAAATACTGACAGTAAGTTTTATTAAGTTTAGAGCCCTAAACTTTGATCGTACTAAATAAACATTAATCTATAAATCAGTCTCACTGCATTTAAATATGAAAAATGTCATTACTTTCATAAACGCAATAAGTCGGAAGAAAAGTTCTGAACTATAGTGTTGAATTATGAAATTTGAACCAGAAAACATTTATCACGTTTACAACCAGGGAAATAATCATGAAAGATTATTTTTGAATCCTGAAAATTATCAGCATTTTCTACATTTATTTGAGAGTTTAGTTTTACCACATACAGAAGTTTTAGCTTGGTGCTTAATGCCAAATCATTTTCATTATATGCTATATACAGACGAAAGGTGTTCAGATGTTAAGAAGCAGGGTGGCTTATTTCTGGATCCTGTTACTAATGGTTTTAGAAAGTTATTAAGTACATATTCACATGAATTTAATAAAATAAATAACAGAAGCGGGGCTTTATTCAGACCAAAAACAAAATCTAAATGTTTGAGTGATGAATCATTAATCATTGATACAACAAATACATTTTCTGATTATTATTACAATTGTTTTTACTACATTCACAATAATCCAGTAAAAGATGGTCTGGTAAAACAGGCTGCCGATTGGGAATGGTCCTCTTTTAATTTCTATTATGGGAAAGTAAAAAAATCGTTTTGTAATAAATCATTGGCGGCCAGGTTATATTTATTTGATGAAGATAATTCAGGACCTGATGATAATTTAATTAACTATTTAAACTAATTTTTTTAGGTCAGACGAGGGCGTCAGACCTAAAAAAAACATCATGACCATAATTCCTCCATACTTAAAAAAAGGCGATACCATTGCCATTACATGCCCTGCCGGTTATATGGCTGCTGAAAAAGCTATAATGTGCATTCATACTTTACAAACATGGGGCTACGAAGTAATGGTTGGAAAAACACTAGGCAGCCATTCTGAAAATTATTTCAGCGGAACAGATGAAGAAAGAGCACATGAGTTACAGGCTATGCTTGATGATAGATCTATCAGTGCCATTTTATTTGGAAGAGGCGGCTATGGAATGGGAAGAATAATTGACAGGCTTAATTTTACAAAATTCAGAAAACATCCAAAATGGCTGATCGGTTTCAGTGATATTACCGTGTTGCATATGCATCTTTATAATAAATATCATATAGCATCAATGCATGCCCCAATGGCTGCAGCGTTTAAAGATGGCGAAAATGAATTCACTGATTCACTCCGATCTGCATTGGAAGGGAAAATATCTTCTTATAAAACGCATTTGCATAATTTTAATAGAAAAGGGGAAGCATCAGGAATACTTATAGGCGGAAACCTGGCTTTACTTGCCAATGTTATTGGCACTTCATCTGATTTTGATACAAAAAACAAGATATTTTTCATTGAAGATACCGGAGAATATATTTACAACCTTGACCGTATGCTTTATCAATTGAAACGTAGTGGTAAGTTTAATAAACCTGCAGCAATAATCTTTGGTGGATTTACTGATATGAAAGATACTGAACGTCCATTTGGAAAAACGACGGATGAAGTTTTAAAAGAAATTACAGATGGTCATAAATTTCCTGTATGCTTTAATTTTCCGGTAAGCCATGGAAAAGAAAATGTTGCTTTAAAGATCGGTGTTAATTATCAATTAAAAGTAACTGCAAAAAAAACTATCCTTCAGGAAATTTGAGATAGAGATGACATCTTTTAAGAAGATGTCATCTCTATCTCAATAATGAATCCAACACCTGATGATATTTTTCAAAATCATTCAGGTTATTGTGTTTACCTTTTTCAATTGTTATAAAATTATCAGAATTTTTAAAATATTTTTTCAATTTTACTGCATGCCGATAAAAAGTAACTCCATCATTTGTTCCATGGAATATGGTAACCGGTTCTTTTACATCTTCCAGAAATTTCCAGGTTGGTATTTGATATTCAGACATATAAGTAGCCGGGTAAATTAAAGAAAAGGAATTAAAAAGATCAGGTATACTGAAATAAGGTGTTTCAAGTATCAATTTTCTGCACTTGGTTAGTGCAGCTACATAAGTTGCAATTCCGGTTCCAAATGATTTGCCATAAATTATAATGCTATCAGTATGATATCTGGCCGCTGCCATCTTCTGGACTTGCAATGCCTGTTCATATAATTTTTTCTCAGTTCTAATACCGGTACTTTTTCCAAACCCCGGATAATCTTCCATCCATACTTCATATCCCTGCTTTGTAAAATTATCGGCAAACCTTGCATAATGTTCTATATTATTCATGTTCCCATGGTAATAAATTACTACACCCTTTCGTATTGAGTCTTTTGGAAAGAATTTAATCATGCTGATCGTATCTTCACTGTTAACAGGAATTGAAATCTCCTGAAATGGCTGATCAAAATTAAATACATGATCAGCATCCAGTTTTTTAGGATGAAATAGAAAAAAGCCTTGCATATAAAACAATACAATACCAATGATGCAATAAATAATTATGATGATCTTTGACCAGCTAAATACTTTTTTTCTGTTTATGTACATTGATAATTTTTAGAATTGCAAAATATCTCTGATAAAATTATGGTACTCAGGAAATGAGGGAAGATTATTATGTCCACCACCAATAATTCGGATCAGTGTTATTTTATTTGGATTAATTGACTGTAATTTTTCACTATTGCTAATTGGTATAAGCCAATCTTTTGTACCATGCAGAATATAAGTATGGCAATTTACCTCCCCGATCCATTTATCCGTACGCAAGTGAAAACGTAAAACAAACTTCATTGGAAGTATAGGCACAAACCTTTCCAAAACTTTTTTAAAACTAAAGTAAGGTGCATCCAAAATCAAATACCTGGGTTTATTATCACTGGCAATCTTTGCAGCAAATCCGCTGCCCAGACTTCTTCCATAAACGATAATATGTTGTTCTGTGTATTGAGCGGCAAGCGTATCATAGACAAATTGCATATCGTTGAGCATATCCTTTTCAGTGCGCTTACCGGTACTTTTTCCAAAACCACGATAATCTACCATTACAACATCATAATGATACCTGAAAAAATCTTTTGCATAACGTGCCCAGCCTTTAATACTCCTTGTATTTCCGTGAAAGTATAAAATAAGTCCATGGGGATTTTTTACATAGAAGTGAAGTCCGTTTATTCTTACACCCGGTTCTATATCAAAAAATAATTCCTTAAAAGGTGCATCATATTTATAAATAAAGTCCTGCTTAAGTTTTTCAGGTTTAAAAATCAAACGCTCCTGTACCAGATATACAATGGCTATAAGTAAAAAGTAACCCCCGATAATGTATAAAAGTGTATAATTCACAGAATAATATTAATCCGTCATTGCGAGCCTGCCTATCGGTAGACAGGGAACGAAGCAATCTCACGATTAGTATAATTCTGCTTAGATTGCTTCGTTCCTTACAATGACTTTGTTCTTAATATCCTCGTAATCAAGCTACAGCATTTTGTAAAACATACCCATATTTAATTGCTTCCTTTTGAAGGAAGATTATTCTTTTAGTTTTCTGTCTTTCTGTATTAATCTGTAGTTTATTTTTATCGTACTCTTTTTTTCCTTTGACCATGTTATAAAATATTACTGCAAGTTTTCTTGCA
>JANOPU010000093.1:0-12574 GCA_031422055.1 Ferruginibacter sp. | reverse complement strand
CCGGTTAAGCCTTCAATTAAACCAAAACTGAATAAACCAATCACGATGGCTAATTTTTCGGTAACATCATAAAAACTAAAGAAAGAAGCGGTGTCTTTTGTTTCCGGCATCAGTTTAGAATAAGTAGAGCGGCTGAGTGATTGAATGCCTCCCATTACCAAGCCTACCAGTGATGCTAAGATATAAAAATGTAATTCTGTTGTAATAAAATAGCCGGTAATGCAAACGCCTATCCATAACAGCACTGTAAATATCAGCACTTTAATGTTACCATAGTTTGCTGATAGTTTGGACATGGCTACAGCACCTGCAATAGCTACCAATTGAATGATCACGGCAGTGATAATCAGTTTATCATCTGCTAACTTTAATTCTTTAATGCCAAAATCTATTGCTACCAACATTACAGTTTGTACTCCCATACTGTAAAAGAAAAAAGCAAATAAAAATCTTTTTAATACAGGCATTTTAATAACCTGCTGCCAAACAATTTTTAATTCATGAAATCCATTTACCAATACATGTTTTTTGGCCTTACGCTCACTCTTTGGGCTTATGGGCAACCTGTTAAAAGTAATTTGTGCAAATCCTACCCACCATATACCTACTAATAAAAAAGTAATGGTTAAAGCTAGCCCTTTATCTTCCATGGTCATCACCAGGGCAAAACCAACCAGTTGCATGAGTACACTGCCAATATATCCCATGGTATAACCTTTTGCACTTATCCGGTCCATATCCTTTTCTGCAGCTATTTCGGGTAAGTAAGAATTATAAAAAACCTGGCTGCCATAAAAACCAATGCCGGCAAACATAAAACACATCAAGCCCAGGGTAACATGATCTTTATTAAAGAAAAAAAGCAGGGTACAACTTACAGCACCCATGTAGCAAAAAAAACGCATAAAATTCTTCTTGTTGCCTTTGTAATCGGCAATGGAAGATAATATTGGCGAAAGCAATGCTATTACCAGAAAACCAAATGCCAGCACATAATCCTTCAATTCGGTATTTACAAAACGGCGGCCTAAAAAAGTAATTCCATCCGGAAAATTTTTGAGAGAAGTTACAGCAGCATAATAAGCCGGAAAAAATGTAGTGGTAATTACGAGGTTATAAACTGAATTGGCCCAGTCGAACATTGCCCAGCCATTCACAATCTTTTTTGAAGCAGTTTGCATTTTTAAAATATGAATACTGAAAATACTACAATTCGGGATAAAGCTATGCATTTATATATCCGGAAAAAATCAATATCAGCAAAATGATGCCAACAATGATCCTGTATATACCCCATACCCGAAAACCATGTTTTTTCAGAAACCCAATGAAAAATTTTATTGCTATCATGGCTACTATAAAGGCAACAACATTTCCAATGGCAAGCTGTTTGATCTCTTCACCAGTAAAACCACCTGATGTTTCGTAATATTTTATTAATTTATAGCCGGTTGCAGCAAGCATCGTTGGTACAGCCAGAAAAAAAGAAAATTCTGCAGCAGCGCTGCGGGTAAGTTTTTGCTGCATACCACCGATAATAGAAGCGGCACTGCGGCTAATACCCGGTATCATAGCCAGGCACTGCCAGATACCAATGATGAATGAATTTTTAAATGAAGTTTCTTTTTCTGAATGAATACGGGGGTGGTTAAAGGCTTTATCTATGAACAATAAAATGATGCCACCTAATAAAAGGGAAACTGCAACCGTGGTGCTGCTTTCAAGTAAAGCATCAATTTTCTTGGAAAATAATAAACCAAGTATGACGGCAGGAACAACACCGAATATCAATTTAAAATAAAACTGCCAGTTCTTAATATCAATAAATTTTTTCCAGTACAAAACAACTACTGCAAGTATAGCTCCAAGCTGAATGGCTACTGTGAACATTTTTGTAAAATCATTATCAGGAACGTTTAATAGTTTTTCTGTAATGATCATATGACCGGTAGAAGATACTGGAATAAATTCAGTAAGTCCTTCTACAATGCTGATGATAATTGTTTGTATGGTATCCATATAGGATGGTTAAAGATTTGGGTTTAGGGTAAAACAAAAACGCTGTGATATACAGCGTATTTAAAAAAAATTTACAGATCCAGATAACTTTTATATCTATTAAAATTATTTTGGCTTTTTCATTATTGCAATGATCTCTATGATAAATCCGGTAATGATCAGTATTGGCGCAATGGTTATCCTGGTAGTACTGTATACCTCTTTAGTATCAAAAACTTTTGGGTCTGCGCTTTTTCCTCCACTCATTAGGTAAAAACCTAACGCAAGTACCGCAAGACCGGCAAGCATCCAAATATAATTTTCTTTGCCAAAAAGCTGGTTTTTTGATGCGTGTTGATTTCTTTCTTTAAGCATATGATTCATTTAAGGCTGCAATATAATGGAAATATTAATATAGGTCATCCAGCTTCATTCGCAGGTATTTGATTACAGAACGATGCGTACTAACCAGGGTAATTGTTACACCCAATGCGATGATAATGACAAATAGTAAAATTAATCCCGGCGTATCATGAAGTAATTTAAAATTAGGTATCAGGTTTTCTATGAGAAAAACAGTTACCCATATTGCGGCAATTGCTAACAAAGATGCAATCAAGCCATTAATAATTGCCCTTTGATTGATTGGCTTTGCAATGAACCAGCGGGTAGCACCCACCATTTGCATTGTTTTAATTAAAAACCTGTTGCTGTACATGGCAAGCCTGATAGTATTATCTATAGAAAATACAACAAGTATCGTAAGTAAAATTGCTGCAAATAAAAATATAACAGCTGCAGTTTTTACATAACTGCTGACTTTGCTTACTGTTTCAGTTGGAAACTGAAATTCTGAAATAACGCCCGGATAAGTTTCTTGTAAATTTGTTGCCAGCTGGTTCAGGCTATCCTGTTGCACATAACTGGCTTTTACATAAAAGTCAATACTTTCCGGCAATGGATTGTTAGTAATAAATTGTTTCCAGGTACTGTCATTTTCACTGTTCCATTTTTTCACTGCCATTTCTTTGGTAACATATTCTACCCTGTTTGCATATGGCATTGAAGTGATATAATTTTTAAGACTATCTATTTTCTTTTTTGAGGCATCCCTGTTGAGCCAGGCATGAACCTGGATATTTTCTTTAAAATAATCTCCGGTCTTGCGAAGATTTAAAAAGAACCATCCAACAATACCAAATAAGAATAAAACCAGTGCAACACCAATGATAGCAGCGGTATAACTTGGTTTTCCTTTTTTGCCGGATGATTTGCCAAACTGAGCCATAATGAGTAAACTTAAAATAGGTTGAATGAAATTTGATTTTCCTGTACGGACAAAAATAAAGGTTTTTAAGTGGTTTGTTTTATTTTTGCCCTCTGCAAAAACGATTGCCCGCCAAATATATTTTTATTGTTGGAATGAGATTGCTTATTTTTTTGTTAAAGCTGATATCAATTTCGATAGAATAGTAGAATATATTGATGAAGTTGAAGGGTGCGACGCCTGTGAAGTTGATGAAAGCACAGAAGCGGGGGAACATAATAAATAACACAATAAACTGAAATAATTTAGTAATGGAATATGATTTTAGAAAAATAGAACAGGAGTGGCAAAAGCAATGGAAAGAACGCAAGGCATATAAAGTATCAAATGATTCTGTAAAGCCGAAATATTATGTATTGGATATGTTTCCCTATCCCAGCGGAGCAGGGTTGCATGTGGGGCATCCGCTGGGATATATCGCCAGTGATATTTATAGTCGGTATAAAAGGCTAAAAGGATTTAATGTATTACATCCGATGGGTTTTGACAGTTTTGGGTTACCTGCAGAACAATATGCACTGGAAACTGGCCAACATCCTTCGGAAACAACTAAAAACAATATTGCAACATTTAAAGCACAACTGGATAAGATCGGTTTTTGTTATGACTGGGAAAGGGAAGTACGTACCAGTGATCCATCTTATTACAAATGTACGCAATGGATCTTTTTACAATTATTCAACAGTTATTTCTGCAATACACAAAAAAAAGCAAGGCCTTTAAGTGAGCTGGTAAATAAATATGCAACCAGCGGATTAATGCATTTTACTGCCACAGAATGGAATGCTTATACAAAAAAAGAACAGGATGAGATATTGATGAAAAGAAGGCTTGCCTTTTCTTCTTTTGGTGAAGTGAACTGGTGTGAAGCTTTAGGTACTGTATTAGCCAATGATGAAGTGGTTAACGGAGTTAGTGAACGAGGCGGACATCCGGTGGTAAAAAAGAAAATGAGGCAATGGTATTTAAGAATCACTGCTTATGCAGACAGGTTGCTGGAAGGACTGGAAACACTTGATTTCAGTGATTCCATGAAGGAGATGCAGAAGAACTGGATCGGGAAGAGTGAAGGAGCTGAGATGGAATTTCGCCTCACCCCCAACCCCTCTCCGGCCGGAGAGGGGAGTAAGACTCCAATTCAAACAGCAAATAAAGAAGCCTGGCCCATATTAAAAGATTTGTCAAGAGAAAACAGGAAATCAAGCACACTTGCAGAAGATATGTTATGGCAAAGATTAAGAGCTAATCAACTGGATGTAAAAGTAAGGCGTCAGCATGTAATTGATAATTTTATTATTGATTTTGCATTTTTAAATGAAAAACTATTAATTGAAGTTGATGGAGGATATCATAATGATAAAGAACAAAAAAAATATGATGATGCACGATCGGCATATTTAATAGAATCTGGTTATAGAATGATCAGGTTTACGAATAATGAAGTTGAAAATGATATTGATTCTGTGATTGAAAAGATCAGAAAAGAATTAATTTATCTAACTCCCCTCTCCCTTGAGAGAGGGGTTGGGGGTGAGGCAAAAATACAGGTCTATACAACACGGCCTGATACCATATTTGGAGTTGATTTTTTAGTGCTTGCGCCTGAACACGAATTGGTATCAAAGATCACTACTTCGGCACAAAAGCAAGAAATAGAAACATACCTTACCTATGTAAAAAGCCGTAGCGACCGGGAACGCATGGCCGAAGTTAAACAGATCACCGGGTGTTTTACAGGCGCTTATGCACTGAATCCTTTTGATGGTAAACAAATCCCCATCTGGATTGCAGAATATGTTTTGGCCGGATATGGAACCGGAGCGATCATGGCAGTTCCATGCGGCGACCAGCGTGATTTTTCATTTGCAAAGCATTTTAATATTCCTGTTACAAATATCATTGGTGATCATTTTAATGGAACTGAAGCAAATCCAACTAAGGATGCTATCCTGGAGAACTCAGGTTTCTTAAATGGATTATTGATGAAAGATGCGATCAATGTTGCTAATAATAAAATAGAAGAATTAAATATAGGTAAACGAAAAGTGAATTTCCGGATGCGGGATGCAGGATTTAGCCGGCAACGTTACTGGGGCGAACCGTTTCCCATTGTCTGGCAGGATGGAATGGCCATACCTTTGGATGAATCTGATTTACCATTGGAATTACCACACGTAGATACATATGGGCCAGGGCCGGAAGGAGAAGGACCGTTGGCGAATTTGAAAGAATGGGTTAATGTTGACCTCACCCCTAGCCCCTCTCCGAAGGAGAGGGGGACAGGCCAGCATTCCAGTTATGGTTATGTAGCTAGTACAACTGATGAATGGAAACGTACTATTGATTTTGCAAAGCAGCATAGAAAAGAACCGACTACTGAAGAAGTTTTGATGTGGCAGGAATTGAGGAATAGAAATGTTGATGGATATAAATTCAGAAGGCAACATCCTGTTGCAGGTTATATTCCGGATTTTGTATGTTTGGAAAAAAAACTGATCATTGAAGTTGATGGTGAGTATCATTCTGATGAAGAGCAAATAATATTTGATGCTGCCAGAGAAAAATGGCTGAATGAATATGGTTACACCATGATACGATTCAGCAATGCTGAAGTAAAAAATAGTTTGTCATCTGTTCTTCAGAAGATAACAGAAAAACTTTCAAAAGATACGGAACCCGAAAAAGGAATGGAATCAAACTCCCCTCTCTTTCGGAGAGGGGTTGGGGGTGAGGTCAAAAGAGAAACCTCTACCATGCCCGGATATGCCGGTAGCAGCTGGTATTTTCTACGCTATATGGATCCGGGAAATACAATTACTTTTTGCGACCGAAAAGCCAGCGATTACTGGGGCCAGGTAGATGTGTATATCGGCGGTACCGAACATGCTGTTGGGCATTTATTGTACAGTCGAATGTGGACTAAAGTTTTGTATGACCTTGGGTTGATCGGTTTTGATGAGCCATTCAAGAAATTGGTGAACCAGGGGATGATCCAGGGGAGTAGCAGGTTTGTATATAGGGTTACCGGTGAAAATAAATTTGTTTCATTTGGTTTGAAAAATAATTATAGTACAAATGATCTGCATGTTGATGTTAATATTGTTGATGGAGTTGAATTAGATATGAATGCATTTAGATCCTGGAAACCGGAATTTAAAGATGCTATTTTTATTTGCGAAGACGGGACTTTGAACGCTCCCCTCTCCTTTGGAGAGGGGTTGGGGGTGAGGTCAAACGAGAGCAAATATATCTGTGGCGCCGAAACAGAAAAAATGTCCAAATCAAAATACAATACTGTTAACCCGGATATATTGGTTGATAAATACGGAGCCGATACTTTTCGTATGTATGAAATGTTTTTAGGTCCCGTAGAACAAAGTAAACCATGGGATACAAAAGGTATTGAAGGCGTTCATCGTTTTTTAAGAAAGCTCTGGAGATTATTTTATGATGATATAAAAGGGGCGATTTGGACTTCTTCAGCTCCCTCTCCTTTGGAGAGGGCGGGGGGTGAGGCAACAGATGCAGAATTAAAAGTTTTGCATAGAACCATCAAAAGAATTGAAGAAGATACAGAACGGTTCAGTTTTAATACGGCCGTTAGCACATTCATGATTTGTGTAAATGAACTGGCGGAAATGAAGTGCCATAAAAAAGAAATTTTACAAAATGTTTTGATCCTTCTAACCCCTTATGCACCGCATATTTCAGAAGAACTGTGGAATAAGCTGGGGAATAACGGTTCTGTATTGGATGCTGTATTCCCGGTTTTTGATGGAAAATATTTGATTGAAAGTTCAAAAGACTACCCGGTATCTATTAATGGGAAATTAAGAACGAATATGAGTATGGCTTTGGATGCCACACAGGATGAAGTGGAAAAAATGATTCTGACGAATGATATTGTACAAAAATGGCTGGAAGGCAAAGCTCCCAAAAAGATCATATATGTTAAAGGGAAAATGGTAAATGTAGTGATATAGATCACAAATAAAAATCCTTTCAAAGCCGGTTTAATATTCACCGACTTTGTTTATTTTACAAAAGCAATTTTGATTAATACCATCTTGATTTAATATGTAGTCCAAAGGACTACGTTTAAATCTTAGATGGTATTATGCCGATAGGAAAAAACATTGGACTAAATATTAGTATAATCGGTATAACCAGAATTATTTTTTAAAAAAATAATTCAATACCTGTCCGGATTGAAACAATTCATTCGTCTTAATAAAAAACATTTTACATCAAAAAAACAACAATTATGGAAAAGTTCATGCTTATTTTTCAGGGGATCAAGTCCGCCCAACAACCATCAGCACAGCAAATGCAGGAAAATATGGGTAAATGGATGGCCTGGATCGATAAACTGGCCAAGGCAGGAAAATATGTTAGCGGCGAACCATTGCAGGCTACAGGCAAAATTATCAAGGGAAGCAACAAAACCGTTACGGATGCTGCATTTGCTGAGGGAAAAGAGATTATCGGTGGTTATTTTATTATCAATGCTACTGATTATAATGAAGCAGTTAGCTTATGTGACGATTATCCAGACTATGCAAATGGCGGCACAGTGATCGTCAGGCAGATAATGAAGATGGATATGCCCCCGGCTTAATTAAGTAATATCAAATACTGAATCACACAATGCAACAGTACTTTTATCAATGCCTACATTTTTAAAAATGAGGCATTGATTTAATACATCATCATGATAAATTGCAGAAAAGTTTGCATTGGATACTACTTCAAACATAGAACAGCAAGTAACACATCTCTTTCGCAATGAATGGGGAAAGCTGGTTGCTGTGCTCACTAAATTGTTTGGTCCGCAAAATTTACAATTAGCGGAGGACGTGGTGCAAGATACTTTGTTAAAAGCATTCAACAACTGGAAGATACATGGCTTGCCTCAAAATCCATCCGCCTGGTTATTTACCGCAGCACGTAATAAAGCTATTGATGTAATAAGACAGCAAAAACGAGAACATGCATTTTCAAAAAATCTCCTTCCGATACTCCAATCAGAATATTCATTAGTGCCAACTGTAATGGATATGATCAATACCAATACCATTGATGATGATCAGTTGCGGATGATGTTTGTATGTTGTCATCCTGCTATCTCCACCGAGGCACAGGTGTCTCTTATTTTAAAAACACTTTGTGGTTTTAGCATTACTGAAATTGCTAAAGCATTTGTAACGGGTTATGATACAATTGAAAAAAGATTGTACAGGGCAAGGCAAAGTTTTCGGGATCATAATGTAACATTTGAATTGCCTTCTGCTATTGAAATAGATAGCCGATTAGATAATGTGTTAATGGCTATTTACCTTTTATTTAATGAGGGTTATAACTCAACCCATCATGAAAATCTGATAAGAAACGATTTGATAAACGAAGCCATGCGTTTATGTGAGCTGATTGTCCGAAATCCCGGTGTTGAGCATGCTAATACAAATGCCTTGATGGCATTGATCTGTTTTACTACATCACGAAATGATGCAAGGCTGGATGCTGATGGGAGTATTTTATTATTACATCAGCAAGACCGAAGCAAATGGAACAGCACATTAATCGAAAAAGGTATTTATCATTTAGAAGCCGCTGCTGTAGATGAAGCTTTTAGTAAATATCACCTGGAAGCAGGTATTGCATATGAGCATATAAGGGCAGTTGAATATGGACATACCAATTGGAAAAATATTTTACGGTGCTATGACCTTTTGTGTAAATATTATCCATCTCCCGTGGTAGAATTAAACAGGGCCATTGTAATTGGTGAATTGCATGGCGCTTTGGAAGGTATAAAAGCTATTGAATCGATCACACCAATCTACTTACTGAAAAATTACTACCTCTTACCAGCTGCTTTGGGCGAATTTCACTTGCAATTAAAACAGTTTAATAAAGCAAAAAAATATTTAGAAATGGCAATCAATCTTACTCATTCAGCAGCAGAAAAAAAATTATTACTACAAAAATTGAATAAAGCAACTGATAATCCTTCATAATTACATCCGGCAAAATCAGTAAATTACATCATGAAACAAACTGATATTGCTTCCGTTTTAGAAAAACATGCATTCGAACTTCACCCAGTTATCCCTTTCAATAAAGCAACAGATAAAATTGTTTCATTGAACCTTTCAAAATCAAATAAGGGCTTCACTGAAAATATATACAACGACACAGAAGTTTTTTCAACTTACATCAATGAGCAATTAAAAAATGCCAATGCCACTTATTTAATAGGCGGATACAGGGAACACAGGGAAATGTATCGGCGAAGTAAACTTTTCGATAAAAGCCTGGCCAATGAAGTCGAAATAAATGAAGAATCACGCTCTCTTCATTTAGGAACAGATATTTGGGGAGCAGCAGGAACAACAATTTTTGCCCCTTTAGGCGGCATGGTAGAAAGTTTTGCTTTCAACAATAATTATGGCGATTATGGAGTTACCATTATTTTGCAACATCAATTGGAGACAATAAATTTTTATACGTTATACGGGCATTTGGCTTTAAATGACATTACGAACCTAAGGAAGGGTAAATTTATTTCAAGAGGAGAACCATTTGCTCATTTCGGCTTACCTGAGGAAAATGGCAACTGGCCACCACACCTTCACTTCCAGCTGATACTTGATATGAATAATTATGAAGGTGATTATCCCGGCGTGTGTAAAATGAGTGAAGCGGAGAAATATTTAAAGAACAGCCCCGATCCTGAGCTTATTCTTCAATTGAACAATTTCATGTTGAAACATCTTCTGTAATTAAAAAAATAAACCGGCTTTAAATACAAATATATTCCTAAACAGCATTGACATTTCAATAAAATTCAGCGGAAACAGGCATTTTACACAACATATGGATAAAAAAATTGTTTAATTCTACAGAATATGGCATTTTAAAATCATAATTTCGCAAATTATTACTATTTATAAGCACAATGGAAATCAAAGCAGGCCCATTATTACAACACATTAATAGCCCGGACGATCTAAAAAAACTTGGTAAGGATCAAATGCACCAGGTTAGTGAAGAACTCAGGCAATATATTATAGATGTTGTTAGTGTGTATGGTGGTCACTTTGGCGCAAGCCTTGGTGTTGTAGAACTTTCTGTTGCATTGCATTTTGTTTTCAATACACCATACGACCAATTGGTTTGGGATGTGGGTCATCAGGCTTACGGACATAAAATACTTACCGGGCGCAGAGATATTTTTCCAACAAATAGAAAGTACAAAGGGCTTAGCGGTTTTCCAAAAAGAAGCGAAAGCGAATATGACACTTTTGGTGTTGGGCATTCTTCTACTTCCATTTCTGCTGCTTTAGGAATGGCAATGGCTTCACATTATAAAGGCGAAAAAAATCGACAGCACGTTGCTGTAATTGGCGATGGAGCTATGACAGCCGGCCTTGCTTTTGAAGCAATGAATCATGCCGGAATTGAAAAAAGTAATGTACTGATCATTCTAAATGATAACTGCATGAGCATAGATCCAAATGTTGGTGCGCTCAAAGAATATTTGACTGATATCACAACTTCTCATACTTATAATGACCTGCGTGATAATGTTTGGAAAGCAATGGGGAAACTGCCGGTTGGGAAAAAATTTAGCCGTGATATAGCCAGTAAATTGGAGGCAAGCCTGAAAGGAATGGTTAGTAAAAGTAGTAATCTTTTTGAAGCGTTGAATCTGAGGTATTTTGGCCCGATAGACGGACATAATATTACCAAACTCATTGATACATTAAATGATCTGAAAGATATTGCTGGCCCAAAGATCCTTCATATAAAAACAGTAAAAGGTAAAGGGTATGATCTTGCAGAAAAAGATCAAACATTATGGCATGCACCGGGATTATTTGATAAAGTAACCGGCGAAATTCAAAAGAAAGTTTTTGATTTGCCCCAGCCTATGAAATATCAGGATGTATTCGGTTTTAGTATCATAGAGCTCGCTGAAAAAAATAAAAAGATCTTTGGTATTACTCCTGCAATGCCTTCCGGTTCATCATTAAAATATATGATGGCTAAAATGCCCGACAGGGCCTTTGATGTAGGTATTGCTGAGCAACATGCCGTAACAGTAAGTGCGGGAATGGCTACTCAGGGCATGAAAGTTTTCTGTAATATCTATTCTTCGTTTATGCAACGGGCTTATGATATGGTGGTACATGATGTAGCCATTCAAAAATTGCCGGTCATATTTTGTTTAGACCGGGCTGGTCTTGTAGGCGAAGACGGCCCAACACATCATGGTTGTTACGATATTGCGTATATGCGTTGTGTGCCCAATATGATCGTATGTGCACCTATGAATGAAAAAGAATTACGCAACATGATGTATACCGCACAACTGGATTCTACCAATATGCCTATATCAATTCGTTATCCAAGAGGAGAAGGAGTGATGCCTGAATTGCAAAAAGATACGATGGCTGAAAAATATCCTTTTGAAGAAATTACAATCGGTAAAGGGCGTAAGTTAAAAGACGGGGAAGGCATAGCAATACTGACATTTGGCCATCCCGGAAATTTTGCAGCAGCGGCTATCCGTGATGTTAAGTCTGAAGGCATCAACCCGGCACATTATGATATGCGTTTTGTAAAACCTTTGGATGAAATTATGCTTCATGAAGTTTTTTCAACATTCAATAAAATAATTACCGTTGAAGACGGTACTGTTTTAGGTGGATTTGGTTCTGCTATTTTGGAATTCATGAATGAACATGGATATAAAGCTGATGTGAAGATCATGGGAATTCCTGATCTCCTTGTTGAGCATGGAACGCCTAAACAATTATATGATGAGATTGGTATTGATGCAAATGGTATTGCTGAAAAAATAAGAGAGCTGGTGTCTATGAAGGTCATTGTAGTGTAATAAAAACCCGCTATTCGTCCAATTTGATTGCATCTAGGTTAAACATTTCAGGAAATCTCCCTTTTTTATCTCTGAAAAAATCTTTTATAACGGTTGCATCTGCATTTCTGTTGCCGGTTGGATAAAATGGTTCACTAAATCCTGCGACCCTTCTTTCATAATCAAGGTAAGCCATACAGATAGGGACGCCTGTAGCAAGGGCTACATGGTAAAATCCACTTTTTATCTTTTCAACTCTTCTACGTGTACCCTCGGCAGAAATAACAAGGAATAGTTTTCCTGGTTCTTTAAATTTACTGATCATGATATCAACCATGCGGGTATTTTTATTTCGCTCCACAGGTATG
>JANOPU010000092.1:0-38549 GCA_031422055.1 Ferruginibacter sp. | reverse complement strand
GAAACCGGAACATTGTTTGATGGAATGTTTTATACAGATGCCCTGATCGCTGTACAAAAAAATATTTTAAACCTGGGCGTTTATCTCATTTCATTATTAATTGCATACTGGTTTAAAAAGAATGAACACATGCCGGAGTTTTTCATGCTGATGTTATCAGCATTGCTGGGCATGTTTTTTATGATCTCCAGTGGCAACCTGCTTATTTTCTTCCTGGCACTCGAACTGGCAACCATTCCTGTAGCTGCCATGGCCAATTTTGACTTGGAGAAAAAACTTTCTTCTGAAGCGGCAATGAAAATGATCTTATCATCAGCGTTTTCATCAGGTATATTATTATTTGGCATTTCACTGTTATATGGAGCAACCGGGACGATCAGTTTTACAGAGATTCCTGCCATGCTTGACAAGAGCCCTCTGATAATAATGGTATTTGTATTTTTATTCACGGCCTTTGCATTTAAATTATCCATTGTTCCTTTTCATTTATGGACCGCAGATGTTTATGAAGGAGCACCTTTTGCAACAACTTCATTTTTATCGGTTATTTCAAAAGGCGCTATAGCTTTTATTTTCATGGCAACATTGTACAAAGTTTTCCAGCCTATGCAGGAAACCTGGTATAATATGATCATGTTGTTATCTATTGCTACCATGATCATAGGAAACCTGTTTGCATTGAGGCAACAAAATATTAAAAGGTTCCTGGCTTTTTCTTCTATTGCACAGGTTGGTTTTATATTGGTGGGCATGAGTGCCAATTCATCTGCCGGTACAACTTCGGTAGTTTATTTTATCATGATCTATACTTTTTCAAATCTTGCAGCATTTGGTGTGGCTGCAGCTATAGCATCACAAACAGGGAAAGAAAAAATTGATGATTACAAAGGATTCTATCAAACCAATCCTTTTTTAAGCTGGATACTGACATTGGCATTATTCTCCCTTGCAGGTATTCCACCCACTGCAGGTTTTTTTGGTAAATTATTTTTGATAACCGCCGGCGCTTCTAAAGGAAGCTATATGTTCATTACCATAGCAGCATTGAACATGATTGTTTCATTATACTATTATCTTAAAGTGGTACGTGCTGTTTTTATGGATAAAAATGAACAACCTCTTGAAAAAATTAATATTCAATTCTCAACAAAACTTGGGTTGATCATATGTGCTGCAGGTATAGTTTTAGTAGGTATCCTGAGCTGGATATATGATTACATTCAATACTTAGTTTAGAAGTTTAGAGGTTTAGGGGTTTAGCCTAAACTTCTAAACTCCTAAACCTCTAAACTTTCGAATATGGCTATCAATAAAAATCACGAATTTGAGGAGCTGGATGGCGTTAAATGCGGCATTGTGGAAAAGAATGTAACAGCAGAAAGGGTTCAGTTCTTAAAAAAAATACTGGAGTATAATGGTTTTACTGTTGTGACAATTCCATCACCACCTCCTAAAGCCGCGGCTGCTCCTGTTCTTAAAACGGAAGAAGCCCGCCCGGATGACCCGGTCGGTCGGGGAGAAGCAGTTTCAACGGCGCAACCAGAACCAGTTAAAGGACCAGAAACTTTTACAGTTGGCGTAACTGATTATACTTTTAATACCATCAATGCTATTTTTGGGAGATTGCTTAAAACACCCGATGGACATATAATTACGCTTGGTTACTGGCAACAGAAAGAATCAGTGAGTAATGATGAAGTCCCTTATTTTGGGAATAAGGCAGGTTAATATACCAGCTATTTAAGTACCAAAAACATTTTAATCCGGAGCTTACAGGTAAGTAACAAATAGATCTATTTTTTTTGAGGTATTATTTACACTTGCTTAAACAATTCTTTCTTTCAAAGCTTTGTGTACAGCTTCTGTTAGTGAAGCAACATGCAGTTTTTCATAAATTTTTTTAACATGACTTCGTACAGTTTCATAACTTATAAATAAATGGTCGGCAATCATTTTATGCGAGAGGCCATTTACAATACAGGCCAACACTTCTTTTTCTCTTGAAGTAAGATGATAATCCGGCGCAGCCTCAGGTTTTACATGTTCAGGTATCTGCTGCATTTTGGTAAGTACTTTTCTTGCTATGGATGGTGACATGGGAGAACCGCCATACTGTAACTCTTTAATAGAGTCTATAAGTTTTACATTAAGAAAATTTTTGAGTATATAACCAGATGCGCCTGCACAAATAGAATCAAATACACGGTCATCGTCTTCAAATACAGTTTGCATCAGAATAAGCACATTTGGGAATTCTTTTTTAATAATTCTTACCGCTTCAATACCAGTCATACCCGGCATTTCAATATCCATTAAAATAACTTCCGGTTTGCTTAATTTAACATCTTCCAGGCAGTCCAGTACATGATGAAAACAACCAACCACTTCAAATTCACTTTCGGTACTTAAAAGCATGGCAATACTTTCGCGAATGTTTTTATTGTCATCAAATATGGCGATGCGGAGAGGCATAAGTTTTTAATTATTTCAAAGTTCTGAAAAAAAGAATGATATACAATCACCGATAGCGGTGATACCGGAATCAAAAGAAAGGAAACCTGCCGTTAATAAGCAAAATATTTCACCAAAACAGGTTTATCCGTTATAAAAAATCCCGTCTCGCCTGAAGCGAAACGGGATTGCCATTCATTATGCTGTTATGCAGGCATTAGTAAGTTATGGTGCCTACTCCGGTAACGCTAAATGTAGGTCCTCCTGGTGCTGCAACATTTACAATGCCGTTAATTGTAAAGGACCCCGTTGCACCATCAAATCTTCCGGTGCCACCTGTAATTGTCCACAAACCAGTAATTGCAGCCGTTGTCCCTCCATGAAAAATTATATTATTCAAGTCGATTGCATCATTACCGGTATATGTTATCTTATCGCCATTAGCTGCAACGATCTGGCCGGCAGTAGTAGTAGACAGTATGAATGTGGTTCCATTCAAATTACAGCTTCCGTCCTGCCCCATACTGGTTTCAGAATTAATAAGACCTAAATGTGTGGATTTGCCGTGTAGAAAATACCCACTGTTGGCAATTCCAAAAGGAACTCCTGGCAACGTACAAGTTAAACTCGGAGATGCCAAATTTACCGAAGAATAAAAATCAACTTTCATCGGCCTGGTAACCTTTGCGCTTTCAGCATTTGTTTTCGAAGCCAAATCGGCCTGCATTATTGTATCTGAACGCATTTCATTAATGTCTTTCTTACATGCTGTCAGCAGCATAATTGCTACAGCAAAAATTGTAATCTTTTTCATAATAGTTTGTTTTAATTGATTTTTAATATAATCTCATTTTTTAGTGACTCAATTATTTAGTGACTACCAATTTTACGTTTTCCTTATTTTCTTCCGACTGAAATCGAAGAAAATAAGTTCCCTTATCAACATTCTCAGTGCTCCACATTAATTCATTTTTTCCTTCTTCAAAAATTTTATCGGCAATAGTTGAAACTAATCTATCGTTCACATCAAATATTTTTAAGGAAACTTTTCTTGTTTGCGAAAGTGAAAATGAAATAGTTGTTGAATCGGAAGCCGAATTGGAATAGATTTCTGTTAGGGATGTTTCAGGGGAAGATGAATTTCCAATGAGTCGTACCCAGCAGCAGGAACCAAAGCAGTCGCCATAACGCCAGCCATTATTCAAATAGGACTGAACATCGGCAGGAGAAACGCATTTCTTTTCGCAACGACATCCACACCCACGGCTACCCTTAGACATGAAGACTTTATTGCCCTTACAGGAGGTTTGTGCCGCTGCAAATTGATACATCAAACTCAAGGAGAGTACCACAACCATAATTTTAATTTCATTCATAATTGTTTTTTTAATTGTTAAAATATAAATATTAAGTGAATCTTATTTTTAAATAGTCGGATAAAGAATCTTGTTTGCAGTGGTAAGTGTCGAACGAACCAGGTCGGTTTACCTATGCTAACTGGTTGAATAATTTCTTGTGTGATAATCAGCCCGATTTTTTAATGGCTTTCTCATATCCCTATTCTGCGATGTTACAAGATGTTTGCACAGCAGGTGTTTGATTATGATTTAAAATTTAGATCTCAAAAGTAACCTCAGGAGAATTACCAAACAATCACCGAAAGTGGGGATAACGGAAATCAGGCATAAGGAAGATGAAGTATGATTGCAGTGCCGTTTCCGGGCTGGCTTTGTATATTTAAACTACCGTTGAGTTCGACCGCCCTGTCGTACATATTCCTCAAGCCGTTGCCCGAAAGGGATGTGGAATACTCAGTCATTTCTTTGTCTGCATTAAAACCAACACCATTATCTTTTACTGTTAGTTTCAACATTTGGTTATCTGATTGAATGAGTGCATTTAGTTTTGATGCACCGGAATATTTTATAGCGTTATTTATTGCTTCTTTAAATATGAGATAGAAATTTTTTCTTTTATCCATATCTAATTGCAGGGAAAGAATGGATCTTTCGTATTGCAGCTCAAAATGAATATTCCTGTTAGCAGCCAGCGGTTTGGCAAAAGATTCCATGCGCTGTATAATTTTTTCTATACTGTCATTACGGGGATTGATGGCCCATACGATGTCATTCATTTCTGAAACCATTTCATTGGAAGTGGTGCTGATCTTTCCCAGCATTTCACTTAGATCCTCCTTTTTATTTTTATCACTTAGCTTTTGTGCAACCTGACTATATACTGAAATACTGCAGAGTGTAGAACCAATATCATCATGAAGGCCCTGACTGATGTGCAGCCTATCTTTGAGTCTGGATTTTTCCAGTTCTGTTTTCTTCTGGCGCCGATAGCGGTAAAAAGCATATACACTTAGCACTACTACTATGGCGATAGCAGCATAAGCAAATTTCTTTTGCTGACTTTGTTTTTCCGACTCAGCAGTTTTCAGTTCGTTTTCCGTTGCTAGTAATTTTATTTCTTCTTCTTTCTTATTTATTTCGGCCTGTATGATGAATGATTCGGTTCTTCCTTTTTGCGTTTCCAGCACCAGACTGTCGCTGTATATTTTATATTGTTTACTATTTTCAAATGCATTTTTAAAATTTCCCTCCATACTATCTAAACTTGAAAGCTCCCGATAGCCATCTGTGGTAAGCTGTTTTAAGCTGAGTTCTTTTGTGAGCGGAATTGCTTTCAGAAGATAAGTTCTGGACAAAGCATTGTTATTAATTTTCCTGTAAATTCTCCCAAGATATATATACTTTTCTGGAATAAATACTTTATTATTTATTCCTTCACAAAGTTTAAGAGCCGTGGTAAAATCTTTAAGCGCATTCTGGTAACAGTGAATTGCATATTTTTTATTATTTTTTAAAAGAGCAGAATCTCCCCGGTTTTCATTCACATTCCCAAATAAAGTATAGCACCATTGTTTACCAAAATAGGGTGCGCCCGGAGTTTCATAAATTTTCAATGCAGCCGAAATATATTTTTCTGCTTCTGAAAAATTATTTTCTTCAATTGATATCTCTGCCAATGCGTTTTGGTTCTGTGCAAATTGAAATGTATCGCCGATGGCCATGTTAATTTTTGATGCCTTTTCCACGATTTCCTTTGCTTCCTTATAGTCTTTTAACATAACAAACTTTGATGAGATATGTTGATAGCTTATTGCTTCAGAGGATTTATCTCCAGTCTTAATACTTAACTCCAGAGTTTCGGATGCCTTTTCAAAAGCAAGTGTATAATTTCCCATGTAATCGAAACATTCTGAGAGTCTGAGGTTTAAGGATAAAATAGCTTTATAATTTTTTAACTCTTTCCAGTACATATTTGCTTCTGAAAAATATTTAATAGCTTCCGGATAGGTGGAACCGTAATAATAAGCGTAACCCGACGCACTGGCGCATCTTGCTTTTGTAAAGGTATCATTTGTCTGCTTCAGCATTTTTGCTGCCGGCAAACTGTATGTCAGAATTTCTGACCATTTTCTCTCTTTCTGGCATTCATCAGCCTTATTCACCATGCATCTTGCTTCTCCTTTTATGTAGCCAAGTTTTTTTGCCAGTAGCCAGGCTTCATTATTGTATTTTGTAGCTTCACTGAAATTTTTATTTGTGGTGTAAGCATAAAGTTTCTCAAGAGTGTTCACTTTATTAGTATCTTCTCCGGCTTTCTTAAGCTCCTTCAACAGGTTGTCTGTTTTTTTATCTGCGGATGAGGCAAAAGTAGGACCGGGCTGCGCAGCAACCAGAAGCTTTATAAATAGCAGAGCCAGTAATATAAACAGAATGCTTCTCACTGAAAATTGATTAGACTCTAATATAAATAATCTCGGCCACATCCTTGGGATTCCTGTTCATTTGTTTTGATATATCCTCAATTAATTTGTGAATATATAATAGAGTTCAGTAGACTTGCCCCGGTATTCAGTAGAAAAACCTGGCTAAAATTTCTGTGATCTAGCGTTAAAGTATTTATGGGATTGATAAAGCTTCCTTAAGTTGAAGCTACACGTGCTACACCTGAAATATTTACCATTGGGGTTACTGATTATACTTTTAATACGATCAATGCAATATTTGGACGTTTATTAAAAACACCTGAAGGGCATGTAGTAACTTTAGCTTACTGGCAACAAAAAGAAACGAAGAGCCACGATGAAGTGCCTTATTATGAAAAGAAGTAGCAGCAATGCTAAAATACAAATGAATATCCTTTGCCATTTTCCCCGGCTTTCTCTGATTGTTGAAATTTATCAATTTCCAGTTGCAGGTATTTGGCATACTGCGTAAACATAAATGTTCTGAAGATGCTTATGTTTTCTTCTTTTCTTGTTTCCTGTATCACTTCAAAGTAAGCTGCTTCGTCTTCTTTAAAAACAATACTGAGAGGCAAATTAGATTGCAGTTGTAATTGCGATAGCTATCGCAACTGGTGACGGCAGCTCACAAATTTACGAGGCTGTTATGCGAATAAAACAGGAAAGCTTATTGCGGCAAAAAAGAAAAACTGCATTACGCTGTAAAAAAATCAAGGCAGTAAAAAAGACAAATAATTTTTAAAATCCATAACCAATACCGACTGCCACCATCGGCTGAATGTAACCATTCATAAAAAACGGAGTAAAACCACCATGCCAAAAGAAGCCTCCATTTTTTGCAATTTTTCTATACATGAAAGAAGCAGTTGCGGCAACAATTGATTCAGGTTCATTGACGGTATTATTAAAATCCCCCTGAAAAAAATCATATAGGCTTAATTTTTTTCCAAAAAAGGTGGCTCCGCCACCTACCTCTATTAAGTGTGATGAATTGGGCTTGCCAAAAACATAATTTAATTGCAGGGGTATAGTTAATATGGATCTTTGCCTATAAGTGTTATATCCTCCGCTTGATGTTATTGTTTCTTCCCGTGTTAAAAAACCTAAACCTACCCTGCCGCCAAATCCGGTATTTGATTTTGTAAACCTGCTATCTAAATTAACAGAAAAAATTACACCGGGGCCGCCAAGTTCTCCAAAAAATATTCGCCGGGATCCTGCTACATCGTTTTTTGGTGTGGATTTTTGAGCAAAAGCAATACCACTTATAAGTACAGCAATGGTTAGAAATAATGTTTTCATACAGCGTTTTTTTCTAGTTACTTAAATATCACGGCTTATAGATTACTTAATTGTATATTATGCTGCGTGGCATTTGTTAAAATTATTTAATTAGTCCTTCTATAATACCCTTAACATCACTCAGTGCAATTCTTTCCTGTACCATGGTGTCGCGGTAACGAATGGTAACGGTGTTGTCTTCTTTGCTTTGATGATCAATGGTTACACAGAATGGCGTACCAATGGCATCCATTCTTCTGTATCGCTTACCAATCGCGTCTTTCTCTTCATAAAAACAATGAAAAGCCTGTTTACAATCATTCATCAGCTCTTTAGCGATCTCAGGTAAGCCATCCTTTTTTAATAAAGGAAGTATAGCTAGTTTTGTTGGAGCTATCTTAGCAGGAATTCTTAATACAACCCTGCTGTCTTCTGTTCCATCTTCTTTTAACCATTTTTCTTCTGCATAAGCCAGGCTGATAACAGTAAGGAATAACCTATCTAATCCAACAGAGGTTTCTACCACATAAGGTGTATAGTTTCCGTAAGGTTTTCCTTCTTCATTCAGATCATTATCGAAATACTGTATCTTCTTTTTGCTGAATGTTGCGTGTTGTGTAAGGTCAAAATCAGTGCGACTGTGAATACCTTCCAGTTCTTTCCATCCAAAAGGGAATTCAAATTCTATATCCAGAGCCATATCTGCATAATGGGCCAGTTTAACATGATCATGAAAGCGTAGCTTTGAGGCCGGAATACCAATGCTTTCATGCCATTTTTTTCTTTCATCTTTCCAATAGTTATACCATTCTTTTTGAGTGCCGGGGCGAACAAAGAACTGCATTTCCATCTGTTCAAATTCACGCATACGGAAAATGAACTGACGTGCAACGATCTCATTCCTGAAAGCCTTACCCGTTTGCGCAATACCAAAAGGTATTTTCATTCGGCCTGTCTTCTGCACATTTAAAAAATTTACAAAAATACCTTGCGCAGTTTCAGGCCTCAGGTATACAATATTGTCTCCTTCAACTTCTGCAGCAACTGCACCAAATTCTGTAGAGAACATGAGGTTGAATTGACGAACATCTGTCCAGTTGCAGGTTTTACTAACAGCACATTTTATTTTATTTTCTTCTATCAAAGTTTTTAATCCGGTATAATCATCTTTTGCCAACAGGGCATCCATTGCAAAAAGTATTGCATCTGATTCATTTGTTTTACCTGCTACTTTTAATTCATCTGCAAAGCCTTCAATCAAATGATCTACCCGGTAGCGTTTGTTGCTGTCTTTATTATCTATCATCGGGTCGCTGAAATTATCAACGTGCCCGCTTGCCTTCCACACTGTTGGGTGCATAAAAATTGCAGCATCAATACCAACTATGTTTTCATTCAGTTGCGTCATACTTTTCCACCACTCATCTCGCAGGTTCTTTTTTAATTGTGCGCCCATCTGGCCATAATCATATACAGCGCTGAGGCCATCATATATTTCAGAGGATTGAAAAATATACCCGTATTCTTTACAATGGGAGATGAGCTCCTGGAACCTGCCTGCCGGCGAGGCAGGATTATTTGTTTCGTTTGCCATGGGCGCAAAGATAGTAGATTAGGGTTTTGAAGACAAGTGAGGATTTTTATTGAATTGCCACAAATTCACAGATTACCTACATTATGCTCAAAAAAATCTGTGAATCTGCGGCTAATAATTTTCATTTCGAGCTTCATATGACTGCCTATAAAACAAAAAACCACCAGCTTTTACACTGATGGTTTTTTGTCGTACTTATCTAACCAATTATATTAACTACATCCCAAACTATTTCCGCAATTCAAACATTTATAACAAGTACCGCTTCTTACCGTTATATGTCCGCAAACATTGCAGGCAGGTGCATCACCCTGCATAGATTTATTTGCTGCATTTACGGCATCCATTCCCTGGGCAGGTTTTATATGAGCCACCCGGTGTGCCTTTACTCCATCCGGTTGTGTTTGTGTATTTCCTAATACTCTCACTTCACTCAGTTCGTGTGTACGTTCGCCAATGGTAGGTGTTGCAACATCCCAGGGTTCATTGCCCAGGTTTTGTACTTCGGGCTTATCCAATACATGAACCAGGTCATTCCTTCCAAGATATTCATAAGCCAATGAACGGAACATGAAGTCTATGATGGAAGTAGTGGTTTTAATATTCGGATGATCAACCATACCTGCCGGTTCAAAGCGGGTGAAAACAAATTTCTCTACATATTCTTCCAGCGGAACACCATATTGCAAACCAATAGAAATAGCTATTGCAAAGCAGTTAAGCATACTACGCATAGTGGCTCCTTCTTTCGCCATGTCGATAAAGATCTCTCCCAAAGTGCCATCATTGTATTCGCCGGTACGGAGGAACAATGCCTGGCCGTTTATTTTTGCTTTTTGTGTAAAGCCCCTGCGTTTTGCCGGTAAAGCCCTGCGTTCAACGATCATGGCTAACTGGCGTTTCAGGGAAGTATCAGCGCTGCTTTGCACACGTCTGTTCATTTCTTCCAGTAATTCATCAATGGTAAGTTTGCCCATATCTACCATAGCAGATTCATGGGTTGCGATGCGCTCTTCATTTACTTCTTCTTTTTCGTCAGCTTTCTTTTTCTTATCAGATTTTGTACTTAAAGGCTGACTTAGTTTTGATCCATCACGGTAAAGTGCACATGCTTTTAATCCCAGTTCCCAGCTAAGCCTGTAAGAATCTGCGATCTCTTCTATGTTCGCTTCATTAGGAAGATTGATCGTTTTGCTGATAGCGCCGCTCAGGAATGGTTGAGCTGATGCCATCATACGGATATGCCCGTGTGCATGTATGAAACGTTCGCCTATCTGTCCGCATTTATTTGCACAATCAAAAACTGATAAATGTTCTTCTTTTAATAAAGGCGCTCCTTCAACTGTCATGGTACCACAGATGTAAATATTTGCTGCATGAATTTCATCATCAGAGAATCCCAGTGATTCCAGCAAGCTCCATCCAAAATCATGGTATTGGTCTGCGGTAAAGCCTAAACGCTGTAAACAAGCTTCGCCCAACGTATATACATTGAAAACAAAACCGATCTCAAAAGCACTTGCCATGGCAGCATTTAACTTATCTATTTCTCCACGTAAGAATCCTTTCTCAAAAAGTGTTTCCTCATTTATATACGGAGCACCTTTTAAAGTAGCATGGCCTTTAGCATAATTTACAATATCAATGATCTCATCTTCGGTGTACTTAAGGTTACGTAAAGCCTGCGGCACACTTTGATTGATGATCTTGAAATACCCACCACCGCTTAATTTTTTGAATTTTACCAGTGCAAAATCAGGTTCAACACCTGTGGTATCGCAATCCATCACAAGGCCAATGGTTCCTGTTGGTGCAATCACAGTTGTTTGTGCATTACGGTAGCCGTATTTCTCTCCCATTTGTACTGCATCATCCCATGCCTTGGTAGCAGCCTTTAGTAAGTAATCCGGGCAATATTTTGCATTAATACCCTGTGGTTTTATTTCAATGCCTTCATAGGCATCAGATGCATCGTATGCGGCAGCACGGTGGTTGCGCATTACACGAAGCATGTGTTTTTTATTTTTTGTGTACCTGTCAAATGAACCAAGGAAACTGGCCATTTCAGCAGATGTTTTATAAGCCACACCGGTCATGATAGCGGTAATAGCACCTGCAATTCCTCTGGCAGCTTCACTATCATACGCAATACCACTTACCATCAGCATGCTTCCCAGGTTGGCATAACCAAGCCCCAGCGTTCTGTAATCATAACTTAACTGTGCAACTTCTTTTGAAGGAAACTGTGCCATTAGTACAGAAATTTCCAGTACAACTGTCCATAAACGGCAAGTATGTTCAAAACCTGCTACGTTGAAACTATTATCTGATTCATTAAAGAACTGTCGAAGATTCACACTGGCCAGATTACAGGCTGTGTTATCCAGAAACATATATTCACTGCAAGGGTTAGACGCTCTTATCGGGCCGCCTTCCGGGCAGGTGTGCCATTCATTTATCGTAGTGTCATATTGTGTTCCCGGATCAGCACAACGCCACGCTGCATAATTGATCTGATCCCACAACTCTTTTGCTTTAACCGTTTTCATCGTACGGCCATCACTTCTTCCTTTCAGTTCCCAGTCGCCGTCTTCATCCAGTACTTTAAAAAATGAATTGGGTATGCGTACAGAGTTGTTGCTGTTTTGTCCGCTTACGGTACGGTATGCTTCACCTTCATAATCACTTGGGTAACCCGCAGCGATCAGTGCAGCAACTTTTTTCTCTTCCTCAACTTTCCAGTTTACGAATGTTACAATTTCCGGATGATCGAGATCAAGACAAACCATTTTTGCCGCACGTCTTGTGGTGCCACCGCTTTTAATAGCACCTGCAGCACGGTCTCCGATCTTTAAGAAACTCATCAATCCGCTGGATGTGCCACCACCGCTTAATTTTTCTCCTTCTCCACGTATGCTGCTGAAGTTTGTTCCAACACCACTGCCGTATTTAAAGATCCTGGCTTCCCTAACCCATAGATCCATAATACCTCCTTCATTTACCAGGTCGTCATCCACACTTAAAATAAAGCATGCATGAGGTTGTGGACGTTCGTATGCCGAAGTTGATTTTTTTAATTTGCCGTCTTTTGAATCTACATAATAATGCCCTTGTGGTTTCCCGGTAATACCGTAAACTTCATGAAGGCCCGTATTGAACCATTGTGGGCTGTTTGGTACACAGGCCTGGTTTAAAATAGAATATACCAATTCGTCATAAAATATTTTTGAATCATTTTCAGATGCAAAATAATTATAACGATCACCCCATACTTTCCAGCAATAAGCCATACGGTGTGCAACCTCTTTTGCTGAAGTTTCCCTTCCGGTTGAACCATCTGCCTGTGGTACTCCTGCTTTTCTGAAATATTTTTGGGCAATAATATCTGTTGCTATCTGGCTCCACTGTTTCGGCACTTCCACATTTTCCATTAAGAATACCACTTCACCAGTAGGATTTTTAATTACGGATGTCCGGTAATCATATTCGAACATATCAAATGGATTCACCCCTTCTTTGGTGAATTGGCGGCTGAACTGCAGACGCTGCGCCGATAGCTTTTTAGTTGACATAATTTTATATATAGTTGGTTAGTAAGGTTATCTTATTGTTAAGTCCCAAAGGAGAACGAAAATATCTGTTGTTAACCAACAATCACAATCCTAAATATCAACAAGATGTGGACAAAAAATGTGTATATTTTGATAAATCAAATGCACATTGATTTTGGTGAGTTTTGCACCTTTTGTGGAAAGAAAAAATTTTTTAACCGGGGAAATATGTTGTAACAATGAAAATGTTTTTTATCGCTAGATTTATGAATGCTAAAGGGTGTTTATTTGATTTTACTAATAGCTGCCACAGCATACCTTTAAGTAAATTTAATTGCAAATGCGGACAGTAATACAACGGGTATCAAAAGCAAGTGTTACAATAGGTGGTACAGTAAAAGCTTGTATAGAAGCAGGGTTGCTGGTATTCGTTGGAATAGAAGATGAAGACAATGTTGATGATATTGAATGGCTTTGTAATAAAATTGTTAACCTCCGGATCTTTGATGATGAAAATAAGGTGCCCAATATTTCTGTAAAAGATATGCAGGGAGACCTATTGCTGATCAGCCAGTTCACTTTGTATGCTACTACTAAAAAAGGTAACAGGCCGGGTTATATAAAAGCCAGTAAACCCGAAGTGGCCATTCCTTTATATGAAAGCCTGATCAAACAACTGGAAACAGATCTGGGAAAAAGAATAGGAACAGGTGAATTTGGGGCAGATATGAAAGTTGAATTATTGAATGACGGACCGGTAACGATCTGGATTGATACAAAAAATAGGGAATGAACACGAATTACACGAATTGAAAAGAAAAAACATTGTTCTGAAAAGAAAATACACACGTTTTTTCCTTGATACTTATTATAATCTGGTTTAGATTGGCATCATTAATTCTGGTGCATGTCTCATATAATCCTTAAAGAGGAATCATATAAAATAGTAGGACTGTGCATGGAAGTCCATTCAGAATTGGGAATGGGTTTTCGTGAAATTGTTTATAAAGATGCACTTGAATTTGAATTCAAAAGAAACAATATTACTTATAGAAGGGAAAGAAAATTTAATATCACATATAAAGGATACACATTACCACATTCATACAAAGCTGATTTTATTGTGTATGATTCAATCGTTCTTGAGGTAAAGGCAACATCATTCATTGTAAGTGGATTCATTAAGCAAACGATAAATTACTTAAAGGCTTCAAATCTGCAATTAGGCATTATCGCAAACTTTGGACAGAATTCATTTATATCCAAGAGAATTGTATTTTAATTCGTGAAATTCGTGTTTTATAATTCGTGATTAAAATAATAAAGTGATGACAATAGAACAAGCACAATCAGATGTTAACAACTGGATAAAAACCATCGGTGTAAAATATTTCAGTGAATTAACCAACCTTGGTATTTTAATGGAAGAAGTAGGTGAGCTTTCCAGGATTATGGTACGTAAATACGGAGAACAATCTTTCAAAGAATCTGATAAAGGGAAAGAGCTATCCGATGAAATGGCCGATGTACTCTGGGTTTTACTTTGTCTGGCCAATCAAACCGGCGTTGATCTTACAGAAGCCTTACAGAAAAATTTTGAAAAGAAAACATTGAGAGATCAGGAACGGCATAAGAAAAATGATAAGCTGAAGTAGGATTTAAATTTGCTTTTGA
The DNA here is from genome assembly GCA_031422055.1 of Ferruginibacter sp. Taxonomy (GTDB): domain Bacteria; phylum Bacteroidota; class Bacteroidia; order Chitinophagales; family Chitinophagaceae; genus Ferruginibacter. Next base: position 24,178 of record JANOPU010000092.1, on the reverse strand, counting down.
TAATAGCTGTTACATTTGCGTTGACAAATCATACATCATAAATCATAAATCATACATCACAAATCATACATCACAAATCATACATTCATTGACATCAGCATTCTTCACATACAACAAACCAAAAGTTATTCAGGCTTTGCGTTATCATTTCATCAGCCGCAAGGAAATAAAAATCATGATGGTATTGGTCAATATTTTTGCCATTTTATCTGCAGCACTTTTCTTTTTTAAAAAAATATCCCCGTTTGCATTTTTGATCAGTTCTGCATTGTGGTTTTTAATGATGATCCTTTTTTGGTTCTTGTTGCCAACGATCATCTATAGAAATGCAAAAACTTTTAAAGACCGTTTTAAAACTATCTTAGGCGATACAACTTTTACAATTGAGAATGATAAAGGAAGCCGAAGCTGGAATTGGAGTGATTTCAGTAATTGGATGGAAAGCCCGCATTTTTTTCACCTGTATTTTAATAGCCGTTCTTTTTTCATCATTCCAAAAGAAGCATTCGAAGGGGATGATGAACATGCGGCTAGAAAGATATTGACTGTAAAAATTAAAAAATAAAATTTTTGCTAATAATTACTTTTCCCCTTTATTTTGGCACATACGATCCTGATTTTTACAGCGAAGCATTTTTGAAGTTGATTTACAACATTTTTTCCATCACATGATGCGGAACATCCACTTCAATGAATTCATTTCCCATAACTTTATAACCAAATTTTTCGTAAAAGCCAATAGCCGTATTTCGGGCATGCATCATTAAGCATTTATATCCTTTGTCTCTTGCCAGATTTTCTATAAATGACATTAGAGAAGCACCAATACCTTTTCCCTGAAGGTTGTTCTGCACGGCCATTTGCCTTATTTGCAACGTTTGGTTGTTTATTGGAGTTAACATACAGCACCCAAGCATGTCATCATCATCAAAAGCAGCAATTAAAAGATTTTCTTTTTCTTTTTCCAATTCCTCCGTTGAAAAACTGAGCCCTAAAGGTTGGCGCAGGATCTGGTACCTGAGAGCAATCATTTGCTGATACTCCTTTGTGCCATGATCGATTTGTTTTAAACCCATTTCAATAGATTTTACTTGTAAAAGGTAATGTTAAGGCTAAAAGATTGTACAATATACATCATTTCTGAGTTCATTTTTCAACAATAAATGGAAATTAAACAGTTTTCTTCTGACACTATTTTTAATTATTCAAAAAATTAAAATGAATTAAAAATTTACCAGTATTTAGTATTTCTTTGTAATTAGATCAAAAAGTATATTTTTGCAGTTGTATTAACTAAATTTTACTATCATGTCAGACATTGCAACAAGAGTTAAAAAGATCATTGTTGACAAATTAGGTGTTGATGAGGCGGAAGTTACCCCCGAGGCTTCATTTACAAATGATTTAGGTGCCGATAGCTTGGACACCGTTGAATTAATTATGGAATTTGAAAAAGAATTTAATATTTCTATTCCTGATGAACAAGCCGAGACAATTACCACTGTCGGTCAGGCTGTATCTTACTTGGAAGAAAATGCCAAGTAATTATCAATTTAATTATCACAGGCAAATTGTATGGTATTAAAGCGAGTAGTAGTTACCGGATTGGGTGCCCTGACTCCTTTGGGTAAAACTGTCAATGAATATTGGCAGAATTTAGCTGATGGAGTAAGTGGCTGCGATCATATCAAACAATTCGACGTTACGAAATTTAAAACCCGGTTTGCCTGTGAGGTTAAAAACTTTGAACCTACTGATTATCTCGATAGGAAAGAAGCCCGTAAAATTGACCGGTATTGTCAATTTGCACTAATTGCAAGTGACGAAGCGGTTAAAGATGCCGGAATAACCAAAGAAAACATAAACCCCGATAGGGTTGGTGTTATCTTTGCCAGCGGTATAGGCGGATTGATAACCTTTCAGGAAGAAGTGATCAACTTTGCTAACGGTGATGGAACACCACGTTTCAATCCTTTCTTTATTCCAAAAATGATCCTGGATATTGCTGCAGGTCAGATATCAATCCGAAATGGTTTCAGAGGGCCAAATTTTGCTGTGGTAAGCGCCTGCGCATCTTCTACAAATGCCATCATTGATGCTTTCGATAATATTCGGTTGAATAAAGCTGATATTATTGTTACCGGTGGAAGTGAAGCCGTAATCAGTGCTGCCGGAGTAGGCGGTTTTAATGCAATGAAGGCGCTCAGTGAAAGAAATGATTCTCCACAAACAGCTAGTCGTCCTTTTGATAAAGACAGGGATGGTTTTGTAATGGGAGAAGGAGCTGGCGTACTTATTTTGGAAAGCCTTGAACATGCACTGGCACGTGGTGCAAAGATCTATTGCGAAATTGCCGGAGGCGGAGCTACTGCCGATGCTCATCATATTACTGCTCCACATCCCGAAGGGCTTGGTGCTATAAATGTAATGAACGCAACTTTGAAGGATGCCGGTATGAAACCCGAAGAAATTGATTACATCAATGTTCATGGTACTTCAACTCCTTTAGGAGATATAGCTGAAACAAAAGCCATCCTCAGTGTTTTTGGAGGTCACGCTTATCATCTCAATATCAGTTCAACAAAAAGTATGACGGGCCATTGCCTGGGCGCTGCAGGTGCATTAGAAGCACTGGCTTGTATCATGGCAGTAACCAAAGACATCATACCACCTACCATCAATCATTTTACAGATGATCCGGAACTTGATTCCAAGTTGAATTTCACATTTAATAAAGCACAAAAGAAAGTGGTAAATGCCGCCCTGAGCAACACTTTCGGTTTTGGTGGCCACAATGCTTCTGTGATTGTAAAAAAATATAAACCCTGATCATTTTCCTTTCTTCAAGCAATCATAGTTTAATTATGCTTATGTTTTTTATAAAACAAATAGCCTAATTTCGGTAAACAACTATTTTAATGCTTTGCAATTTCTAAAAACTTTTTTTGCCGACAACCTAAAAAAGAAAGAGTTCAAAAAGCAACTCAACAACGTACTTGGTTTTACACCAGGCGATGTTACATTGTATAAAACCGCTCTAAGTCATAGGTCAGTAAGAGAAGGGGCAGACGAAAATAATGAACGACTGGAGTTTTTAGGAGATGCAGTTTTGAGTTCTATCATTGCCCATTACCTGTTTAGAAAATATCCATATAAAGGCGAAGGCTTTTTAACAGAGATGCGCAGTAAAATGGTAAACAGGCAAAAGCTGAATGAAATTGCGTTAAAAATGGGGTTAAAAAAAATCACTTTTTATAATAAATTTGACAATGCTTTAAAAATATCACAGATATTCGGAAACACGCTGGAAGCATTGATTGGCGCTGTATTTCTTGATAAAGGATATAGAAAAACGCAGCGTTGGGTTGAAGAATATATCATATTTCCTCATTTATTTACTGATGACCTCGAAGGGGTGGAAATAAATATTAAGAACAAATTATACGGTTGGGCGAATAAGAATGGAAAAGCACTTGAATTTGAAACGCTTGATGAAAAATTTGAAAATGGACGCAGGCTTTTTACCATCGGGGCAACTGTAGACGGAGAGTTGGTTTCTCAGGCAAAAGGTTATAATAAAAAAGATGCCAGCCAGATAGCGGCACAGATGGCGGTGGAAAAACTGGGATTGTAAAACCCGTTTCTCGTTTCTTGTTTCTCGTTTCTTCAACTTGAAAGTTCGTTATTTTTTTGTAACAATCTTCAAACTATAACAACGAGAAACGAACAGCGAGAAACAAGAAACGAGAAACGTATGACTTTTGGAATATTAGGAAGCGGCAGCTGGGGTACAGCACTGGCAAAAATATTAACGGATAACGGCAATAAAATATATTGGTGGAACCGCAGCGAAACTGCTATTGAGCAATTCAAAGCACGCCATCATAACCCTCAATATTTATCTTCAGCAAGTTTCGATATCAATAAACTTCATCTTACATCAGACGTAACTGAAGTAATTAAAAATTCAGATACCATTTTAATTGCCATACCATCTGCTTTTGTACCGGAGGTTTTATCTTCATTAAAAAAAGATATATTCAAAGGGAAAAAAATAATTTCTGCCGTAAAAGGAATTTTACCGGAACAGAATGTTTTATTAAACGACTTTCTGAAAGATCATTTTAATGTACCGGTGGAAAATTATTTTACGGTATTAGGCCCATGCCATGCAGAAGAAGTTGCAGCAGAAAAATTATCATACCTGACTTTTACAGGGTTGGATCCGGTTAGTACTGCAGAAATTTCGGGGTTCTTTAAAACATCTTATATCAATACAATTCAAAATCATGATATTTATGGCGTTCAGTATGCAGCCGTTTTAAAGAACATTTATGCTGTAGGATCAGGAATAGCACATGGTTTGGATTACGGGGATAATTTTTTAAGTGTATTGATTGCAAACAGTGCCGATGAAATGGCAGGTTTTCTTCGTAAAGCAGGAATCATCAATGCAGAAGTTGGTTATATTGAACATAAAGACCCTTCCATTGATCAACAGCCTCATCATAACTATGCAACATCCGTTTATCTCGGCGACCTGCTGGTTACCTGTTATTCTTTGTTTAGCCGAAACCGGACATTCGGAAACATGATCGGAAAAGGTTATTCAGTTAAAGCTGCACAATTGGAAATGAGTATGGTTGCAGAAGGTTATAATGCCAGCAAGTGCATGCATATTATCAATGAAACAATTGAAGCTGATATGCCCATTGCGGAAACCATTTATCAGATATTATGGCAGCACATCCCCGCAAATAAAGCGTTTAAAGAAATAGAAGCTGCACTGGTGTAATAATTGACTTAACTTTATTGTAAGAAATTATACCATGCCATTATCATTTTCAAATTTTACTCCTGCAGTTATCCTTGTGATGGTTCTCTGCCTAAGCATGGTAGAATTGGTCAGGTATCTGAGAAAACAAATCCATTCGTCAAAAAAACAGGTCGGCAGCAATTCCATCGGCAAATAATTTTCCTTCTCTGGTTAGTTTTAATTTTTCATTTTCTGCTATTAATTTATTGCTTTCATAATATTTTCTGCTCCGGAATTTTAGGTTTTCATGAATATGATCTCCAAATTTTGAACCCACCAGTTTCAGGTCCAATCCCTCTATAGTTCTTAAGGAAGTCATAATGTATTCATTCAATTGTTGCGTTTCTGTAAGTATTTCCTCTTCATAAGGGATGGTATCTTTCAATAGCGATTGAATATATAATGAGTTGTTGGAAATGTTCCAGCGCCTGCATTTCTTTCCATCAAAAGAATGTGCCGCCGGACCAAAACCATAGTAAGGTTTCCCCTGCCAGTAACTGCTGTTATGTAAACTACGCATACCCGGTTTTGCAAAATTGCTTATTTCATATTGTTCAAAATTGTTTTGATTCATCAGGTTCATTAACAACAAAAACTGTTCAGCTTGTTTTTCTGCATCAACTGGTTGTACCCTTTTCGTTTCTATCATTTTATGTAAAGCTGTTTTGGATTCAACAGTTAATGCATAACAGGATATATGAGGAATTTGATTTTTGAAAACTATTTCCAGATTTTTTTTAAGTGCATCATTACTCAATAATGGAGAGCCATAGATCAGGTCAACCGAAAAGTTTGTGAATCCTGCTGAAAGGATTTCATGGATACTGTTTAATGATTCATCGGCATTATGCGCTCTGTTCATCCAACGCAGTTCAGATTGAACAAAAGATTGAATGCCAAGGCTTAGTCTGTTTACGCCTATTTGTTGCCATTTTTTTAAAATACCGTTGTTAATATCATCCGGATTTGCTTCAAGTGTTATTTCAGCATTTTTTTTAATCTCAAATTTATTGTGAAGTGTTTCAAAGATCGCTGCCAGTTCATCTGCGTTTAATAAACTAGGTGTTCCTCCTCCAATGTATATGCTGTCTATTTGTTCAGGGCCATTGGTAAATACAGGCGTTATCAATATTTCTTTATTCAATGCCTTCAAAACATTGTCTTTTTGTATTAATGAAGTGGAAAAATAAAAATTACAATAATTACAAGCCTGTTTGCAAAAAGGGATATGAATATAAATGCCCGCCAAAGATTGTAGATTTGCTTTTAGTATTTTTGATTTATTTACTGCATGAACATAGTCTGTACAAATTGTATAAAAAGGGTATTGGTAATATTTATTTGTTGCAGTTTTGCAACACAATCACATGCACAACAGATCCCTGATTCAAAAAATAATATTCCATTATATATTAAATTTGCAGACAAAGATAGTTCCTTTGATTTTCAGGCACTGAAACTGCAAACCTTATTTAACAGTCTGCCTGCCGCTATGGAATACGTGAGTAAACTACCAGCTTTATTAACTTCAAATGGATATCCTGTAGCTTCTGTAGATAGCATCCGGACAACAGAAGCTGCCTTGTATATTTTGGTTTACCTGGGTACTAAATACAATTGGGTACAATTAAATCCTGTCAATATCGAAAAAAGGGCATTGGATCAAAGTGGTTTTTTGCAAAAGAATTTTTTAAATAAGCCTATAAACTTATTACAGCTGCAATCATTACAACAACGCCTGTTGAATTTTTATGAAAAAGAAGGGTTCCCTTTTGCATCCGTTTACCTGGATAGTGTACGTATAAATGATGATAAAATATTGGCACAGATAAAAGCTGATAGGGGCGTTTTGTATCACATTGACAGCATCAGGGTTTATGGTAAAGTGAATCTGAGCAAAAAATTTTTACAGCATTACCTGAATATTTCAAATGGAAGCCCTTACAACAGGGAAAGATTGCAACTGGTTGATAAACGAATGAGGGAACTGCCATATTTAACCCCTGTACAACCATCAGACCTTACCATGCTGGGAACAGGGTCAGTATTAAATGTATATGTGCAGCCAAAACCAAGTAGCCAGGTGAATTTTCTGATCGGTTTTTTACCTGCTACAGGCCAGACTGGTAAAGTACAACTAACCGGAGATGTTAACCTCGATTTAAAAAATCTGCTTGGAACAGGAGAAGCAATATTACTAAAATGGCAACAATTGCAGCTAAAATCTCCCCGGCTGAATTTAGGGTATAATCAACCATATATTTTCAATTCTGCATTTGGTTTTGATTTTCTATTTGATCTGTTTAAAAAAGATTCCAGTTTTTTACTGATCAATGCTCAGCTTGGATTACAATTTGCGCTTGCATCCAATCAAACCGGTAAAATATTTTTTCAATGGCAAAAAACAGGTTTGTTGTCAGGTGCAGTTGATACCAATATAATTATTTCACAGAAAAAACTTCCTGAGATTGTAGATGAAAGTTCAACGAATATTGGCATTAATTACGATTGGATAAATACAAATTATCGATATAATCCAATTACCGGAAATGAAATTAATATATTAGCTACCATAGGAGTAAAAAACATAAAGCCTAATAGTGATATCATAAATATTAAAGATCCAAATTTTAATTATGCCACTTTGTACGATTCAATAAAGCTGCGTACTTACCAATTAAGGTTAAAATTGGCAGCCGCTCATTATTTCAAAATTGGTAAGTCTTCTACAATTAAAACTTCCATTAATACCGGTTTATACAGCAGCCCTGCTATATTTAAAAATGAACTTTTTCAAATTGGTGGGTATAAACTATTACGGGGATTTGATGAAGAAAGTATTTATGCCACAAAGTATGCAGTGATTACAGGAGAATACAGGAACCTTATTTCATTAAACTCATATTTATTTTTATTTATTGATGCAGCCCTTGTCAATAATAAATATCAATCTGTTAATGTAAATAATCAGTTTATCGGTGCAGGCATTGGAATTGTTTATGAAACAAAACTAGGCATACTCAACCTCAGTTATGCTATGGGTAAAAGAGACGATATAAGATTTAATCTGAAAAGTGCTTCTAAAATTCACTTCGGATATATTAATTACTTTTAGCCGCAAACTTTTTGAAAACTATTTTTGCAAAAGAAATTCATACATGATGTTTAAAAGGTTGATCGTTGCATTTGTTTTAATCGTATATATATATGATAGTGCTGTTGCACAACAAATAAATACACTGTCACTTTTAACAGACAGCTTAATAAAATCTGACACTACGAAACGTAATGATAGCTTAATGTCGGGCAACCCAATTATCTTACAAGACAGCACTCAACCGGTTTCTGCAATTGTGGCTTTGAAAGAGAATGGATTCAATAAAATTTTAAGTAACAATAAATATTTAAACAGCAGCGGCAAGCCATTATCTTTCTATCAGAGCATCAGAAAACGGGAATCTAAAGATTTTATTTTTTATGCAATTACGTTCTTTGTGTTGTTATTTGCTGTGCTCAGGTTTTTATATCCCCGGTACTTTGGTAATTTATTCAGGGTATTTTTTAATACTTCTTTAAGACAAAATCAACTTACAGATCAGCTATTGCAGGCAAAATTACCTTCATTGTTTTTCAATATTTTCTTTTTTATTATTGGTGGCTGGTACATATATCTGCTATTAAATTATTTTGAAAAGCTGGAAATTTATAACAAATGGACAGTATTGCTTTTCTGTTCTGTTGGTCTTTTTATTATTTATTCGGTAAAATTCTGCATGCTTAAATTTACCGGTTGGATTACAGGATTTAAGCTGGAAGTAGATATTTATATCTTTATTATTTTCATGATTAACAAAATCATTGGAATTTGCCTGATCCCATTTATTATTATTATTGCTTTTTCAGAAAATAGTTTGGTTGATGTTGCTTTAATTGTTTCATTTATTTTTATTGCATTAATGACAATGATGCGTTTTTTAAGGTCCTATAGTTTATTGCAAAACAGATTAAACATCAGCAGGTTTCATTTTTGCTTATATATTCTTGGGATTGAAATAATACCCTTACTTACAATTTACAAATTGGTATTGATTTTTATGAGTAATAATTTGTAATTTTGCATTTCCATTGGAGATATAAGTATGATTAAAAACGATTTAAAAAAGATTGTTGCTTCAAACAAAAAGATTAAGAAAGTACTTATCACCCAACCCAGGCCGGAAGGAATAAAATCTCCATATTTTGATTTGGCTGATAAATACAGTCTAAGCCTTGATTTTCACCCGTTTATAATTGTTGAAGGCATTCCCTCAAAAGAATTCCGTAAGCAAAAGATTGACCTGGCAGCATTTACTGCGGTAATTTTTACAAGCCGCAACACCATTGATCATTTTTTTCGAATTTGCGATGAGTTGAAAATCACCGTATCACAGGAAACAAAATACTTTTGTATAACAGAAGCTGTTGCTTTATACCTTCAAAAATTTATTCTTTACCGGAAGCGTAAGGTTTTTTATGGTGCAGATGGTGTTAATAAAAGCTTGTTTGATGTTATTAATAAACATAAGGACAACGAAAAATTTTTATATCCATGTTCCGAGTCTTTTGATAGTGAGATCACAAACTGGTTGAAGAAGCATAATTGTGGTTTTGCAACACCAGTCCTGTATAAGATAATCAGTAACGATATCAGAGATGTAATAGCCCGTAACTATGATATCATTTGTTTCTTCACACCGGGAGGGGTTAAAAGTTTGATGGAAAATTTCCCGCATTTTAAACAAAACGGTACTTTAATAGGAGCCTTTGGCGCCAATACACTTAAAGCGGCTGAAGATGCCGGGCTAATAATGGATATTAAAGCACCTTTGCCACAGGCACCAAGTATGATCAGTGCCCTGGATAATTTTCTTTCTTCCGGAAAAAAGAAATAGATCGAACCTTGTCATGCTGAGCCTGCCTGCCGGTAGGCTGGGTACGAAGCATCTCACGATATATTCTTCTATAACCTTCATCATTGCTACTCCACATTTGTTTAATTTTATCAAATGGAAGAAAAGATTGCAAACCTTTTAATAAACGAAAGCAGCCCTTATCTGCTACAGCACGCATATAATCCTGTAAAATGGCATCCCTGGGGACAAGAAGCACTCAACAAAGCAAAAGAATCAGACCTGCCAATATTGGTAAGTATTGGTTATGCTGCATGCCATTGGTGCCATGTAATGGAAAGAGAAAGTTTCGAAGATGATCAAGTAGCTGCATACATGAATGAACATTTCATTAATATAAAAATTGATAGAGAAGAAAGGCCTGACCTGGATCATATATATATGGATGCAGTTCAGGCAATAGCAGGAAACGGAGGCTGGCCTTTAAATGTATTTCTTACAACTGATGCAAAACCATTTTATGGTGGTACTTATTTTCCACCACAAAAAGCATATAACCGCCCTTCATGGAAAGATGTTTTAGTTAATATTCATCAGGCTTGGGAAAGTCGTCGTGATGAGCTCATAAAACAAGCAGATCAACTCGTTGAACATATTAGTTTAGCCGGTAGTTCTTTTGGAAAAAATAATATAAACCAGGCTGATGATTCAGATTCTTTTTTTCAAAATGATCATTGTGAAGTTATTGCTGAAAATATTTTAAAAGCAGCTGATGTTATACATGGAGGATTCGGTGTTGCTCCAAAATTCCCTCAAACTTTTGCCATCCAATTCCTTTTGGCGTATAGTTTCTTTTTTAAACACGGGAAATCGCTGAAACAGGCTGAATTATCATTACAAAAAATGTTAGATGGAGGCATATATGATCATCTGGCAGGAGGGTTATCGAGATACAGTACAGATTCTTATTGGTTGGTGCCACATTTTGAAAAAATGCTCTACGATAATGCCTTATTGGTCAGTGCTTTGGCTGATGCTTTTCAGGTTACGAATCATAAAAAATATTCAAATGCAATACATAAAACCCTTGGTTTTTTTGTCAGGGAAATGAAACACCCTGATGGAGGTTTTTTTGCCGCCCTTGATGCAGATAGTGAAAATGTAGAAGGCAAATTCTATGTTTGGGATAAAAAGGAAATTGATGAAATATTAGGAAATGATTCTGATCTCTATTGCAAATGGTTTGGGGTATCGGAAAAAGGAAATTGGGAGGGAAAAAATATTTTAAATATTTCTGAAAATGAAGAAATATTCTCAGCTGAAAATAAAATCAGCCCGGCAAATTTTCAAACGTTAATAAACAACGGGAATGAACAATTATTAAATGAAAGAAATAAGCGGATCAGGCCAATAACCGATGATAAAATTTTATTGGGTTGGAATGCATTATTAATAACTGCACTTTGTAAAGCATCCGCAGCTTTAGGGAATGAATTGTATGAACAAGAAGCTGTTTCCCTGTTTGAATTTATTGAAGAAAAGTTTAACAAAGAAGGAGTACCAGCTTTTCATTCTTACAAAAATAATGAAGCTAAGCATCCGGCTTTTCTTGACGATTATGCTTATCTGATCCAGTCTTGTATTCATTTGCAGGAAATAACCGGTAACCAAAAGTATTTAATCAAGGCAAAAAGGATCACGGAATATGTGTTAGAAAATTTTCAAAACCCCGATACAGGATTTTTTTATTTTACGCATCAGCATCAGTCAGATGTTATAACAAGAAAAGTTGAACTTTATGACGGTGCAGTGCCATCTGGCAATAGTATCATGGTGGAAAATATGTTTTATTTGTCAGCAATATTTGAAAAAACAGATTGGCACTTACGATCACAAAAATTAACAAAAAATATTTTGGAAACTGTTTTGAAATATCCTTCTTCTTTTGCAATTTGGGCTGGTATTATTTTAAAACAAGCCATCGGAATAAATGAAATTGTTATTGCAGGAAAAACACCGAAACAAATGAAAATCGATGTGTTAAAATTGTTTATTCCAAATAAGGTTTTTCAAAGTGCGGAAAAAGAGGAGGAGTATCCATTATTAAAGGATAAAGATTATACCGGAGCTTCTATTATATTTTTATGCAAAAACTATGTATGCCTTGCTCCGGTAAAAAATGTCGGTGAACTCAAAATGTTATTAAAATACCCAATTATTTAACAAAAAAATCCACAATAATTAGATAATTTAGCCGTTTATGAAAATTGGATCGATAATATCTGTGAAAAAAAATTATTTATGAACTATCCTAATTTGATTATAATTCAAAATAATCATTACATTTGCCCATTACCTTCAAAGTTTATAAAAATGACTAAACGGTTATTGTACCTCGTAGCTATTATAGCTATTGCTTCTACAACTGGTTGTAGTAAGAAAAGTAAGACTAGTTCTTTGCCGAAAGACGGACAGCTACACGGAGTCGCACCTGGCAAACGTTGGAGTTTACCAAAGCCTCCGGGTATGGTTTTCGTGCCTTCCGGAACTTTCCACATGGGACCCAGCGACGAAGATGTTAATTATGCTTATACTGCCCGTAATAAGTCGGTTTCAATAAGTGGCTTCTGGATGGATGCAACTGAGATCACTAATAATGAGTATCGTCAATTTACGAATTGGGTTAGAGATTCAATAGGTGCCAAACTTATGGGATATGTTAAACAGGGAGCTGATGGTAATGAATATATTGACCAGAAAAAAGCTGCAACTATTAAATGGGGTGATAAAGCTACCATTGAAAAAATTGATGCTATTATCGTAACTCCGGATAATCGTATTTTTGGAAAGAAAGAATTGGATGCCAAAAAAATTGTATATCAGTCTGAAACATTTGATTACAAAGCCGCAGCCCAAAACAGAGATGTAACAATACCCCGTTCCGCTTTTATTGTTAAGCAACAAATTCCGGTTTATCCTGATTCACTTTGCTGGGTTAGGGATTTTGCATATTCTTATAATGAGCCAATGGCTAAAAAATATTTCAATCACCCGGCTTTTGGAAATTATCCGGTTGTTGGAGTGTCATGGAAGCAAGCCACTGCTTTTTGCGAATGGAGAACACATTTATTAAATTCTTACCTTGCAGGAAAGAAAAGAACACCTGAATCTGATTTCAGGCTGCCTACAGAAGCACAATGGGAATATGCAGCAAGAGGTGGTCGTTCTCAATCTCCATATCCATGGGGAGGTCCTTACTTAAGAAATAAAAAAGGATGCCTGTTGGCTAACTTTAAACCAGGTAGAGGAAATTACCCTGAAGACGGTGGTTTCTATACTGTTAGAGCTGATGCATACTGGCCAAATGATTTTGGCTTATACAATATGGCAGGAAATGTTGCAGAATGGACTTCTTCATTATTTTATGAAGGTGGATATAATTTCCAGCATGATATGAATCCTGATATTCGCTGGAATGCAAAAGATTCTGATCCTCCGCGTATGAAGCGTAAAGTGCTTCGTGGTGGAAGTTGGAAAGATGTTGGATTTTTCCTTCAAACCAGTACTCGTAGTTATGAGTATCAGGATACCGCTAAATCTTATATCGGTTTCCGGTGTGTGATTGATTTACCACCCGCTCCAAAAAAAGGTAAAAAATAATATATTGAATATTTTTTAATATTAATTTTAATTTCTTTAACCCGTTTTTTAAATTTTAAAAAACGGGTTATTTTTCCACATTTTTTAGAACAATTATTCAAACAACCCCCAGTTAAAACTTTAAACTTTTAAACACATGTCAGTAAAAATTCCTTCAAACGTTAGTAAATGGATGGACGTTGGCGTTTCAATCGGCGCAGCAGCTGTTATTTTTGGTGCATTACAGAAAATTCTACATACACCAATTGCAGATTTATGGTTAAAGATTGGCCTGTACACTGAAGCAGTTATATTCTTAGTATATGGTGTTTTATATTTAATTTATCCGGCTGTGAAAGAAGAATATGAGGGTAAAGCAAAAGCAGCAGTAGTAGGTGGGCCATTGAAAACAATGGAAAAAATGTTAGAGGAAGCTGACATTACTCCAACTAATTTAAAGAAACTTGGCGAAGGGTTCAATAAATTAGGAACAACTGTTTCAGGCATTTCTGATGTAAGCGATGTTGTTAAATCGACAGGTGATTTTAGTGCTAAAACAAAAGAAGCGACAACAGCAATTGGAACCATGGCAACAGCTTTTGCAAGCAGTGCTGTTACCATGCAATCATTTAATACAGCCTCTGAAAGTGCAAAAGGATTTCATGAGCAGGTACAGGTACTTACAAAAAATCTGGGTTCTCTCAATACGATCTATGAACTCGAATTAAAAGAAAGTAATAATCATTTGAAAGCTTTAAATAGTTTTTACGGTAAGATGGCTGAAGCAAGTCAGGCAATGATGGGAAGTGTGGAAGATGCAAACAAAGCTAAAGCTGAAATTGGTATCCTGGCAAATAACCTGGGTAAACTGAACGCAGTTTACGGTAATATGTTAAGTGCTATGCAGGGACGTTAATACGATGGTATTTTATCCCTCAAAAAGTTCGATCCAAACAATATTGAATAAAAACAATTAATACTATTTAGTTATGGCTTTACCTAAAGAGCCCCGGCAGAAGATGATCAACATCATGTATCTCGTGCTTACCGCACTACTTGCATTGAACGTATCATCTGAAATTTTAAATGCATTTAAAGTAGTTGACAAAAGTCTGATTACTTCAAATACAAATCTTACGGCATCAAATACAACTTTATATAAGTCTTTGGAAACAAAGCTGGCTGATGCCCAAACCGCTGAAAGAGCAAAACCATGGCACGAAAGAGCGCAGAAAGCTAAAAAACTTTCTGATGAAATGGATGCTTATATAAACCAGTTAAAAACGGATCTTAAGAAAGAAGCTGATCTTAAAATGGTAGAAGGAAAAGAACAGTTTAAAGAAGACGATCTGGAATCTGCAACCCGTTTATTTGGCTCCGGAGATGGTGGAAAAAAACAAGGTCCAATTTTTGAAGAAAAATTAAAGGCATACAGAACTGCTATGCTGAACATTGATCCTTCAATTAAAGCAGAATTTGAAAAGAATTTCCCTGTTGATATTGCACCCCAGATAGGAAAGGATGGAACTACAAAGGATTTTACAAATGCTTTTTTTCATATGACTCCGACAGTTGCCGGTCTTACACTGTTGAGTAAATTTCAAAACAATGTAAAAAATGCTGAAAATCTGGTTGTTACTTACTGCCACAACCAGGTTGGTGCTGTAAAGATCGTATATGATCAGTTTGCTGCGTTAGTTGGACAAAGTTCGAACTATGTGATGCCTGGTGAAGATATGGAAATCACAGCTGGTGTTGGTGCATACAGTAAAGCTGCACAACCTATCATAAGTATCGGTGGAAGTTCTGCTGCCATTGATGCTGATGGAAGAGCTGTTTACAAATTTAAGGCGAGTGGTGGCGGAGCCCGTTCGGTTCCGGTTAGTGTTACTTACACCAAGCCTGATGGCACTAAAGAATCAAAAACATTTGATGTAAAATACACAGTTGGTACGCCAGGTGGCGCTGCTGTGATGTTGGATAAAATGAATGTATTCTATATCGGTGTTGATAATCCAGTAACAATTGGATCACCAACCGGATGGGATAAAACCTCCGTAAGCATGGCCGGTGGAACAATAGCAGGAACAGGTTCAAAAAGGACTATTCGTGTTACTGCAGTTGGCCCGGCAAGTATTACAGTAGTCGCTGATAAATCTAGTAGTAAATTCGAATTCAGAGTTAAAAGAATTCCTGATCCTGTATTTAAAGTTGCGTCTGGTAAAGTAAGGATGCCTTCAGTAGAATTCAAAAGCCAACAGTATTGTCGTGCAGATCTGGAACAATTTGATTTCGATTTAAAATTCACAATAGTAAGTGCAACAGTTTATTTTTCGGGAGCCAATTTTCCAAATGTTGCCACAGCATCTATTACAGGCAATGGTCTTGCTGCCCTTTCAGCATTTATGGCAAGATGTGGCCCTGGTTCAGTTGTTACCTTCGATAATGTAAAAGTACAGGGGCCTGATGGCGTAAGATCAATTGATGGTAAATCAATCGCATTATATTAAAATTCATAACTATGAAAAAGCATTTTTTAAAATATTTGTTGCTGGCTATCTTCCTTGGAGGGTTTACAGATGCGGTATTTGCTCAGAAGCGTACTTCTACAAAGCGTAATACAACACGTAAAACAACTAAAACTAAAACCAAGGCAAGTATTCAACCAACAGCAGCTGTAACAGATACTATTCCTACAGTAGCTGTTGCTCCTGTTCCTGAACCTGTTAACGATAGCTTACCGATTAAAGTGATAAAAAAATCTTTACGTCCGGATGAAGCTGTTGAAACAACCGTTTTAAAAGACAGGATACCTTTACCTTATGAGCATTTACGTGCCGATGATGCCGTTTATCGCCATAAAATTTGGAGGGAAATTGATACAAGGGAGAAAATAAATTATCCCTTCCGGTATTCTGCTGATGAAAATAACGGTAATCAACGTTTTATTTCAATCTTGTTACAGGCTATACAAGATAGTGCTGTTACAGTTTTCAGTAATATAGATGACCGTTTTACTACACCATTTACAAAGGTAGATGTTGCTAAAGTGATCGGTGGAGATGAAATTGATGTTCCAATCATTGATTCAAACGGTGTTACTACCGGTACCAAAAAAATGCGTCCTGAAATTAACCTTGATTCATTTTACAAATTCAGGATCAAAGAAGAAGTGATCTTTGATAAAGAAAGTTCACGCCTTTTCTGGAGGATACTGGGAATTGCTCCTGTTAAAAATGTGATCACTTCAATGGGTGTGAATCTTGGTGAAACTGAATTATTCTGGGTTTACTATCCTGATATGAGACCGGTTTTCTCCAGATATGAAGTATACAATGGTAAAAACTTTGGTGCCCGGATGAGTTGGGAAGAATTGTTTGAAAGCCGTATGTTTTATGGTCGTATCATTAAAAGCACTATTGACAATCCGCTTGATCTTCAGATAAAAAATTATAAAGGCTTAAGTGAAAATGGAATACTTCAACTGCTGGAAGGTGAAAATATAAAAGAAAAGATATTTAATTATGAGCAGGATCTTTGGAGTTACTAGATCTTAAAAAATATTTTATGTTAATTGCCCCTGATTATTCAGGGGCTTTTTTATGAACATATGAATCAGGAGCAGGGGGTTTTGAATGATGATCAGAATACTACTTCTCTGCTTGAAAGTCCTTGTTCATGATTATTTTATTATACCACCTTGATTTAAAATCTGTCCAAAGGACTACGTTTTGGTCTTAGATGGTATAATGCCGATAGGAAACAACATTCGACTAAATATTAGTATTATCAGTATTAATGATCCTTTTCCTGGAAAGACTCATAAACAATGGCAGCTTTCGATTTTCCAATAATTTCTTCCAAAGAATCTAATGGTAGCGTTTTTATTTTTTTTACTGACTTGAATTCTTTCAATAATGCATAAGCTGTTCGTTTACCGATCCCGGGAATCTTTTCCAGCTCATTTTCTATAGCTTCCTTACTTCTGATATTTCTGTGGAAGGTTATACCAAAACGATGTACTTCATCTCTGATACGCCTTACCAGATGAAGGCTTTCGCTATTCCAGGATAAGAGTATGGAAGCGGAATCTCCGGGAAAAAAAAGCTCTTCTTTATTTTTTGCCAGACCAACTAAAGTTGTTTTTCCTGTCAGACCAAGCGCTTGTATACTTTCCAGTGCGGCACTCAACTGCCCTTTGCCACCGTCAATTATTATTAACTGAGGCAAAGTCATATTCTCTTCTAGTAATCTTTTATAGCGCCTGAAAACAACTTCCTTCATGGAAGCAAAGTCATTGATACCTACAACTGATTTAATATGATATTTCCTGTAGTCCTTTTTACTGGCTACTCCGTTTTTAAAGCAAACCATGGCTGCAACCGGATTGCTTCCCTGAAAATTTGAGTTATCGAAACATTCTATATGTACAGGCAATTCCGGTAAATGAAGATCAGACTGAAGCTGTTCCAATACTTCCTTTTTTTCAATAACTGTTTTTTCAATAATGTTTAGAATTTTTTTTGATTGAATTTCTGCTTTAAAGTAATTGACATTTTTTTCAGAAAGTGATAGCAACATTTTTTTTCCACCAAGTTTTGGAACAGTTATCAGAATATTTTTTTCAGGATAATCTACCTTGAATGGAACAATGATCTCTTTTGCCTGACTGTTAAATGATTGACGTATTTGACCGATAGCAAAGACGAGTATTTCTTCTTTTGATTCTTCCATTTTCTTTTGTAAAGTAATAGTCTTTGTTATGATAATTGTGCCATTACTAACTGCAAGATAGTTTACATATGAAATATCTGTTTGCTGTAAAATTGAAAATACATCAACAGTGCCAGTCTTTGTATTTACTACCATAGACTTGGACTGGTAATGTTTCAGGTGTTGAATCTTTTGTTGAAATACTGCTGCCTTTTCAAATTCAAGATTTTCTACAAGTAGTTTTTGTTGTTTTTTAAATTCCTGGATAACAGGAGAGAGGTTTCCTTTAAGCAAATGCTTTAAACGCTCCAGCCCTTCATTATAATCTTCCAAAGATTGTGATCCATCGCAAGGGCCTTTGCAATTGCCCAGATGGTATTCAAGGCATACTTTAAATTTATTTTTATCTATATTGGCTTTTGAGAGATTTAGTTTGCAATTGCGTAGCGGGATGTTTTGTTTTATGAAATTTAGAAGATCACTTACTTTATTTACTGAAGTATAGGGCCCAAAATATTGCGAACCATCATTTATTTTCTTTCTGGTAAAATATACTCTTGAAAATGCTTCATTTTTTATAACGATATATGGATATGTTTTGTCATCCTTTAAGGCAATATTAAACAGAGGTTGATTTTCTTTTATTAAAGTGTTTTCAAGAAAAAAAGCATCTTGTTCATTATTTACAATAGTGAATTCGATCCGGTGAATTCGCTTTACAAGTTCTGCAGTTTTATTTGTTGTGAAGGTTTTTGAAAAATAACTGTTTACTCTTTTGCGCAGGTGCTTGGCTTTGCCTACATAGATAAGCTCATTAGAATTGTTATAATATTTATATACACCCGGAAGGATGGGTATTGTTGATGCAATGAATGAAAATTCTTTTTGGGTCATTGTTTTAAAAATCCCATTTAATGGTAACTTCCTTTTCAACAAAGTCATTTCCTTTAAGATCATTAGCTATGCTGATGATTCTACAGTTTTTATTTGTTTGCCACGTTAATTGTATTGTTTTTTGATCCGGTGATTTTTTGACCATGTAAACTCTTTTTACGGTATTTGATTTTGGATCTATGTACACATCCCATCGTTGAAGAAAAAATGAGTCTGGCAGTATTTTTATCGGGTCATAAGTAAAAGTAAATGCATCAATTGTTTGATCAAGGAATTTTTTCTCTGTAAATAATCCGGCTAAATTGGCGCTGTCTATTTCAGGGGTTAAAAATGGAGCAAATTCATTATCCAATTCTTCCATTTTTAGCCATATTGAATCAAGTTTTTCGTTGACCTTAGTTATTTTTAAAGGGTTAATTCCATCTTTTTTTATTTCAGCAACCTGTCCTTTCAGGAAATCTGTTACGGGAAAAAAGGAAGGGGCTTCCTTTTCGGCGATATCTTTATTTACTGACGGGATGGCCGGATCAGAATCGTTACAGGATAGAATTGCCAACATAATGATTGAAATGGAATTTATTAGTTTCATGTGGCAAAATTGATTGTAAACTTTATGATAACAAAACACCGGTATTTATATAGAGGGAAAGCAAAAAACGCAACATATTTTGTTGCGTTTTTACTCTTGTGGTAAAAAAAATTTAAAATCTTGTAATGATACCTATTTTCATACCAATATTATACAGATTTTCATCATAAGAATATTGTTTATCATAAGTAGATAAAATTTGGTACCTGAATTGAGGGCCTGCATTAATTGTAATGCCACTGACTGTTTTGTAACTTAAAAATGTTTCAAAGCCTGCATTTAAATTCCATTTACGTATAAAGGAGTTGTCGGCAACATAGTTTTTCAGGTCAGATGATATTAAATAAGCATTGCCACCCATTATATAGGTTGGTTGAATAGTAGCTCCTGCATACCATTTCAAATTGCTTTTACCCGCCAATTTAAAATCAGCTCCTAAAGGCAAGGAAACCTGATAGGTATTGTTATTCAATCTTTTTGATGAAACTCCTAATGAATTTGCAAGATTTGTAGATTTTGGTTTTAATACCGGGAATCCATTATTCAGATCATTAAGTAATATTGTAGTTATAGTTGGATGCTTAAGTTCATAAGCACTGATGGCATAGTTTGTATAATTAAACTGTATGCCCGCTTTAATTTTCCAGTTCTTAGAGTAACTATATATAATACTGCTTCCCAGTTCTATATTTATTTCTGCAGATTGGTTTAATGCTTTTTCATAATCAGAATAATTACTTAATGGAGCAACTAAAGATGAAGTTGAAGTTTTATATTTTGTGTTCGGTGTTAATACGCGATATCCCACAGAAGGGGTAAAATAATATTCAATGTCTATTTGTTTTTTCCATTTTGAAATCGATGGTTTATTATGGAATGCAAAATCTTCTATCCATTCTTTATCACTTTTTTGATCAAGCTTTATAGCTATTAAATTTTTATTTTCAGTTTCTGTATCAATTTTATTTATCAAAACAGTTTCTTTTTCTTTATTAGAAATATCTGTATTAATACTTATTGATACAATTTGATTTTCTGAATGCTGTATTTCATTTGGAATAACCGTCATTTGAGATTGTTCAATTCCAACTTTCCGTGTATCAATTGAATTTTCATTATTTGAAGTTTGCGAATTTGTAGTTGAAAGCAGTTCACCTTGTTGATATGATTGGTTATTTGAATTGATTAACTCTTCTTTATTTTTATTTATAGCATTTGAACCGGAATTGTCGGTGCTTAATGGGTTTATCTCATTTTGACCGATTGTTAGCTGGTACGAATTTTTTAATGATTGAGTTGAATAATTTATTTGGAAAGCACTAGGTTCAATTTTTTCTGTGGTAGTTATTTTACCATTACCTCCTGAAAATATTACCTGATTCTTATTTGTTACTCCAACATAAGCGATGGAAGAAATAATTAAAACCCATATAACCAGTGATGGCCATTTACGGCTTGGATGCAGGTTGTTGTAAATACCATGCCATACTCTTTTTGAAGGATACATTCTGAAATTGTCTGTCCGTTCCTTTAAAAAATCTTCTAAATTATCCTGATAAAATTTATTTTCCATCTTTCACAAAAAGCTTTATTAGTTATTGGTCATTTTTTAAAATGATTTTGAATATTTTTTACCTTGGTGATACTGCTGCTGCATAAGGTAATTTAGATGCAGGTTTTTGTATTATTTTCTTTTTAATCAATATGTCTTCCAGCATTGCCTTAGCTCTGGTATACTGGCTTCGGCTCGTACTTTCTTCAATGTCAAGCATTGTGGCAATTTCTTTATGCGAATAACCTTCAATTGCATATAGGTTTAATACAGTCTTATAACCCATTGGTAGCATTCGTATACATTCTACTACCTGCTTGGCTTGCATAATAGATGGAATCATATCTTCCTTTACATAAATACTATTAGCATGAATGATATCAACGCTTTCTGAAAACTTCTTATTTTTCTTTAAAACATTGATGCAGGTGTGAACAATTATTCTACGGATCCAGCCTTCCAATGCGCCCTCATTTCTGTATTGGTGCAACTGGGTAAAAATCTTTATAAAGCCTTCCTGTAGCATATCCTCTGCATCTTCCCTGTTCTTGGCAAAACGATAACAAACGCCCAGCATTTTAGGGCTGAATCTGTTATAAAATACCTCCTGTGCCGAGGCATTGTTCTTTATACTTCCGGCAAGCATTTGCTCTTCGGTCATAATAGTAAGGTTTTGTGCGTCATAAATATAGACAATTTACTTTTAGCTACTGCTGCTTTGGCACTCAAAACACCTTGATTTTAACATTCAGGGTATTATGTTTTACACAAAAATGACATTAATCAGTTTAATGATGCTCTAACCGATAAGATAAAATTACTTCCCGATGCAACAATACCTGATGAATAAGGTCTGTAACGTTGATTGGTAATATTTTCCCAACCAACCGAAATCAGTATGTTTTTTATGAGTTGATAAGACATTTTGGTATTGAGTGTATACCAGCCCGGAGAATATGGATTACCATTTTTATCTGAAGCATAAATATCAGTTTTTACCTTTTCGGATGGTGCCAGGTCTTTATTTCTGATCTGGCTGTTATAAAAAACAGCAGTTTCTATGAAAATTTTTTTGTGTTGGTACTTCAGATTTGTAGATCCATAAAATGGCGCTGCATGGCGAAGTGGAACCTGTTCATTTTTTACTTCATCTGTTTCTTTGCCATAAACCCAATTAGCATGGCTTAAGATTGAAAGATCTTTAAGAATGAATATTTGTGTAGAAAGCTGAAAACCCCAAATCGTTGCTTTTGCAGTATTTTGTAATGTTTCTACCCGGCTGTTAACCCCATCAAAAATGATACTATCCCGGCCATTGAAAGTGTAGGGCCTTAGAACAATAGCATCATTTAAGATAGTATAAAATCCATTTAACTCAAGCATGAATTTTTTTTGAATATTTTTAATAATACCTACTTCAAAATTCCAGGCATATTCCGATTTAAGGTAAGGGTTTGGAACAGTGATGTTTCCTGGTGCACTTTCGAATAGCTTTCCAATATCATCTACATTTGGCATACGGTATCCAGTTGAAATATTTGTATTAATCTGCCAGGTTATGTCCGGCCGATAAACCATTCCAATATTTCCAATAAATGCCCCATCATTCAGTTCAGCTTTTTTATAAGGGAATTGGATAAAAGTAGTATCAAAACTTGCATGAAGGCTGTTGTAGCTATATCTTAAACCAGCTGTAGCAGTTATTTTTGGGTGCACATTTACTTTATAGCTGGTATAAATTCCAAGTGTACTCCAGGTGCTACCATCCGGATATCGGCTTATATATTTTGTAACGACAGCATTGCTGATATTAGCACTGGTTCCGGATGAGCCTACTTTGTTAAATACATATTCAATTCCATAAAATAGTTTACCCTTACCAATATTTTTAAATGCATCCCAATTGATACTAACCGCATGTACTTTTTCAGCCTGCCTCTTTCGGTTATCATTTCCACGAGTGCGTTCTACGCGGCTTTCATCATAGTTTTGGTAAGCTGCCACCAGTCTTGACTCGTCATACAGCCTGTTCTTTTTGTTGTGAAAAATCTGAAGATTGTGCATCCGCCAGAGCATAGGGCCATAGTACCATTCTGCAAACCGAAGTTTTCTATCGCGGTATTGGATCAACCGATCATAACGGGGTGCATTACCTGTAGAAGCATAGGTAAAGCTATATCTTATATCCAGATGCTCTGATGCTTTAAAACGGATCTTTTGTAAAAAATTGAATTGTTCATAACCACTGAAACGCTGCATTCTTGGATCGCTGTTTTTAAAAATGCTATCAATACCGTTGACTCTTTCAACGTATTCTGGGCGCAGATAACTATCCTGTCCGCCATTTTTCCCCATTTTCAAATCATCGAATTTGCTATAGGTTACCGATGTTAGAAAAGCCCATTTTTTCATGCCAATGTTAATATCTGTATGAAAAGTATTTTCTTTATTAACTGTTGAGTAGCGTGCAAGAGCACTTCCACTATACCGTGTATTCTGCTGGCTCGAAAACCGGGGTTCAAACGTATGAAAGTCCATCACTCCACCAATGGCATCACTTCCGTAAATCAATGAACCCGGGCCAAAAACCACTTCGGCTGTTTGAGTGCTTAACGGATCAATACTAATGATATTCTGTAGATTTCCACTGCGGTAAATAGCATTGTTCATACGTACACCATCAACTACGAGTAATATTCTGTTTGTCGCAAACCCTCTGATAATAGGGCTTCCGCCACCCAACTGACTTTTTTGAATAAAAACACTTCCTGTTTGCCCTAGTAAGTCGGCGGAAGTTTGTGGATTATTTCTAACAATATCAATTTTATTTATTTTTGTTATCTTATTTGGAACCTCATTCAGTTTTTGTTCCCATTTGTTTACCGATAAGATCACTTCATTAAGATCAATAGAGGAGTTTGTTGTATCCTTTTTTTTATCAGGATTTATTTGTGCATGTACAGCCTGTTGTATAAACAATGCCATGACTAATGCAAATTGCTTTGTCATAATTTAATTATTTGATCGTTTGCTTTTCAGCAATTTTTAAATATTTCTTAAATGGATCAAATACAACGGGGTGGAGG
>JANOPU010000091.1:0-9943 GCA_031422055.1 Ferruginibacter sp. | reverse complement strand
TAAAACTTTCAGGTGAATCTTTGATGGGAGAAAAAAACTTTGGAATGGATTCCGCAGTTATTGCTCAATATGCCCAGGATATTAAACAAATTACAGAAATGGGTGTACAGGTTGCTATCGTTATTGGCGGCGGTAATATTTACCGTGGCATGAATGAAGCGGAAACAGGTATTGAAAGGGCTCAGGGTGATTATATGGGTATGCTGGCCACAGTTATCAATGGAATGGCATTGCAGGCAGGCCTTGAAAAAGCAGGGGTTTATACCAGGCTGCAAAGTGCCATAAAAATGGAACAGATCGCTGAACCTTATATCCGCCGAAGGGCCATGCGTCATCTGGAAAAAGGAAGGGTTGTGATCTTCGGTGCTGGTACAGGAAATCCGTACTTCACAACTGATACTGCAGGTTCATTAAGAGCTATTGAAATAAAGGCAGATGTGATTTTAAAAGGAACCAGGGTTGATGGTATATATTCCGCCGACCCTGAAAAAGACCCTACGGCAACTAAATTTGGAAAAATATCTTTTGCAGATTGCATCTCAAAAAATCTGAAAGTTATGGATATGACTGCATTTACATTATGTATGGAAAATGATCTTCCCATTATTGTTTTTGATATGAATAAACCGGGTAACCTGCTCAGTGTTGTAACCGGTGAGCGTGTTGGAACATTGGTACGTAATAATTAAAAAAAGCTGTCTCTATCCCGACAGCTTTTTAATACCCCCAAACAAACTGAAATGATTAAAGAAAAAATATTTTTTCCCGGCTATGCACATCCTTATATTTAGCAGGATATTTTTATAGATGCTTTGATGTTGTTTACTGTTGCCTCGTTTAAAAATCTAATCTTATACCAACCCTGAGACCTGCAGTATTGTATTTCTGTTTAAACGTAAGTTCCGATTTACTGGCAGGAGAAAGATTATACCGGAAATAGGGTTCGGCAAAAATGTGCCATGTATCATTAAGTTTATAATATACAGAAACAGCACCTAAGAATCCAACACCAATATTTGTTCTAAATTGGTATTGGGAAGACGTTTTTCCGGTTGTAATATTTACAGGTTTGTAAGAAGTATCAAGCACATCACCTTGTTGCCAGCTATAAAGATTTAATATTACACCCGCATTAAAATTCGCATGTAACCTTCCATTTCCAAGCTCATAACCCATTGTTAATGGAATATCAAAAGTTCTGTATTTATTATAGGTTGTTTTATAACGTGTACCTGTAGCAGTATAACTACCTGTTGTGTCACCATTACTGTTTATGATATAGATTTTCTGGATGATATTAGCTTCGGCAAATTTGAATTTTTCATTTATCTGGCTGTAGTTAACCCCGGTACGAATACTCATCCCATTGCTGAAAACTTTTGTAAATCTGAACCCTGCACTGAATGCAGATGTAAATGAAGTGCTTTCTTTTCTTTTTTGTAAATAAGTGGAATTACCTGTGTCAGTAAAACTTCTGAAAGCGTAATCGGGACCGGCATAGAGTTCTACATATCTTTTATTTCCGGCAGCATTTTTTTCTGCTTTCGGGCAGGGAATATCCAATTGTGGGTTATTTATTTTTTTTATAGTGGTATTTAAAATACTTTTTGAACTAAGTAATTCCGGGTTTATGGTAAGCCTTGTTAATAAAAAGTTACTTGAATTTGCTTCTGTTATTTCATCAGAGGAAGCTTCTGCATTAATAATTGAGATAGCTGCAAGCCCTTTTTTAGTTGCAGATCTTTTATTTGAATTGCTCTTATTGATATTATTTTTTGTTATTGATTCCTGTATATTATTGATATCATTGTCAGGTGGAAAAAGAGAGATATTATTTTTATTGTTATTTGTTTTTTTATTTTTTCCGGATAATGAAATGTCTTTATCGGAAGTGGTAATTATATTGTTATTTTTTACCCTGTTTTCTTTTGATGAATTATTTTCTAATAAAGGAATGCTGTTTTTATTCGATACTGTTGAAGTATTTTCTGTTTCATTTTCTGTTTCATTGATTGATTGTATTACGGATTTTTCTGATGCAATTATTTTATTTTTATCCGGCGAAAAAACTATTTTAAATAAAATGAATGAGGTGGTCAGGGCTATACCAAAAAATAAAAGCAACAGATTTTTATTCAGAAAACTGAACCAGAAACCGACGGGTTTTCTTTTATTTTTATTTGCTTTGATATTCTCCCAGATATGCGAAGGAACTTCTGGTGAGTAATGCTCAAACTTTTCTTTTATATGTTCTTCAAGCGGCGAGTTATTTGTCATACTGCAACTTTTTGTAATTGTAAAATTTGTTTCTGCAGCAACGTCCTTGCTTTTACAAGCTGGCTTCTGCTGGTTCCCGGTTGTATTTGAAGCATAGAAGCTATTTCTTCATGCTGGTATCCTTCAATAACATACAGATTGAAAATTAACCTGTATCCATCCGGAAGACTGTTTATCAATACAAGCAAATCTTTTTCTGTCAAATGTGAATATGCTGCCGGATCTGCCTGTATTTTCTGGTTTTCGGGTACATCAAAACCCGTGAATTCTTTTTCGTATCTAATCAGACTATATTTTTTCAAAGCAGTATTCACTACTATTTTTCTGACCCAACCTTCAAAAGAACCTTCGAATTTAAACTGATCAAGTTTATTAAAAACTTTTATAAAAGCGTCCTGTAAAATATCTTCCGCATCTGCCGAATTTCGGGCATAACGATTGCAAACACCAAGCATACGACTGGCGAAACGGTCAAATATTTCCTTTTGACAGGTAGCATTTTCCCTTAAACATCCTTTTATAAGTTCAACTTCAGTCAAATTCGTATTTATGGATTTAACAGGGCCTGCTCTTGAAAGATACCATTATATTAAAATACGCTGCCCTTATTTAATATTGTATCTGAAATTTTTAGGGCAATACTTTGCATGCCACTTATAAATCATTACATTTAAATAAATACCTGTAAAATTATGTTTTCGAAAGATGAGATACAACAACTTAAAAGCGAAAATGAGTTACTTCAGATACAGTTAGAAGATATAACTGAAATTATTAATATTAGAGAAGAGGAGTTGGAAATTCTAAGGAAAAAATCTGCCTATACTATTTTATTACAAAGTACCCTGGATGGTAACCTCGAAGAAATTGCTCAAATGCAGCAATTTATAGGAGAACAACAACGAAAAACGGGCGGGGCTGAAAAAAGAGAAGCAAGTATGGAAAATGAAGTGATCCAATCATTGGAAATAGAAAAGGAATTTTACAATATCAGGGATAAATATGAAAGTGCCAGAGCTGCCATTACAGACCTTGATAATGAATTAGCAGAAACCTCTTCAATGTACAAGCAATTAGCTGCATCCATTGCAAGGGTTGCTGAATTAGAAAGCAGCCTTGAAATTGCATTATTGGAAAATGACGATTTAAAAGAAAAACTGGAAATCCTGACTATTAATAAGAATCTGTAATACATCTTGATTTAATATGTAGTCCAAGGCAATACGTTTAAATAACAGATAGTATTATGCCGATGGGAAACAACATTGGGCTAAATATTTGTATAATCAGTAGAAATAGAATTTTGTAAGGTGGCACTATTAAAAAAGCTACCAGTCGAAAACTGATAGCTTATTGTTAATGACGGATAACCTGCAATATGAATTCAGGTTTTAAAAACTGCCTTATCAAATATTAATTATTTTTCCTTCTTAACAGCTGTTTTCTTAGCAGGAGCGGAAGTTACATCTTCTTTTATCTTTGCTACAACTGTTTTTTTGTTTTTAGAAGGCCTGGATTTTCCAAAACTTCCGGCAAAAATTTTTCCTTTTTTCGATTTAATATCTCCACGTCCCATAGTATTTTTTTTATTTTTTATTTGATCAAAATTATAACAAAAAAAGCAAGGCACAGTTGTGACTTGCTTTTTTAATTTTTTTGGGCTACTTAAACTTTGCTAGATAGCTCTTTACCTGCTTTAAATTTAGCAACTTTCTTTGCTTTAATTTTAATAACAGCTCCTGTTTGAGGATTGCGGCCGTTACGGGCAGCTCTTTTAGAAACAGAAAAAGTACCAAAGCCAACCAAAGTTACTTTGTTACCACTTTTTAAAGTTTTTGTTACTGCTTCGATAAAAGAATCTAGCGTAGCATTTGCCTGTGTTTTTGTGATGCCTGCGTCATCAGCAATTTTTGCAATTAATTCAGCTTTGTTCATAATTAGTTTTTTGAAATTTTAAGTGTAACAAATATAGAAGGTTTTTTATTGCAACAAAATTATTTTTTATAAAATCTAGAAAATTATAAATGGCTGCAAACCGCAATCCATCAGGTTTTGCTTACAATGTTCTTCCAAAAAAACCGAATAAGCTTTTTAATAAAATGCCAAAAACCTTTACAGTAAAGGGTTTCGGCGTTTGCTATTCAAAAACCCTTTGTTTGTGCGGCTTGCGGGCAGCAGATAAATTGAATTTGCAAAGAATATTTTGTTTTGCACAATTAGTTAACAACTTGCATAACTGAGCGGAACGCAAAGAATTTATCTCCCCATTTATTAAAGCTTTTTTGTCGAAATGTGCCTGCATGCATTTCTATATATTGGTTGTATAGCGCTTTACTTTCTGCAAAATACTGTATGGCATAAGTTGGACCTTCCGTATCATCTACTTCCAGCAACTTCAAAACGGTTGCATTGGTAAAGCAGCCGGTTTCGAGTATTTCGGTTATATGTTCAGATTGCAACCATGTTAGCCAGTCATTTGCAATGCGGGCATCTACCTTAATAGTAATATTATACACTATCATAAGTTTTAATCTTTCAGTTCAAGATAAACAGGGCAATGGTCACTGTGTTTTATATCAGGATAAATATCTGCATCCTTAATAGAAGAGACTAATGGGGTAGTTATTGTTATATAATCAATACGCCAGCCTTTGTTATTTAGCCGTACACTTGGAAAACGCTGGCTCCACCAGCTATAACGATGCGGTTCTTTATGAATCTCCCGAAAAGTATCTACCCATCCGCCGGATAAAAATTTTGTCATCCAGTCACGTTCCTGTGGTAAAAACCCGCTGCTGTTTTTATTTCCTTTAGGATCATGAATATCAATTTCCATGTGTGCAATATTATAATCACCACATAAAACGATCTTAGGATATTTCTTTTTAAGTTTATTCAGGTAGGTATGAAATTCATCCAGCCAGCTGTATTTAAACTGTTGCCTTTCATCTCCACTGGTACCGGATGGAAAGTAGGCATTGATCAATCTTATGTCTCCAAAATCAAGCTGAATAACCCTTCCTTCGTCATCGCTTTCTTTATGGCCGTTTCCCATGATAACTTTATCAGGTTTAATTTTTGAAAATACAGCTACTCCGCTATATCCTTTTTTCTGTGCGCTATACCAATGATGATGAAAACCAAGATCTTCCAGCAATGTAACATCAATATCTGTATACTGCGCTTTTGTTTCCTGCAAACAAATAATATCTGCGGGATTAGTTTTGAGCCAGTCAATAAAACCTTTTTTGATGGCGGCACGAATACCGTTTAAATTATATGAAATGATGCGCATGAATAAATTTTTTGAAACTCAAACTTACGGAACTATCAGTAACATTTTTTAACCGGATAATTCCATTTGTATTATAATTGAAATGGAATTGACTTAATCCAATATCGGCCTCAGCCACCGGGTCATTTCATCCATACTCATTCCCTTCCTGTTTGTATAATCGATCAACTGATCTTTTTCAATTTTGCCAACACCAAAGTATTTACTATCCGGATGAGCAAAATACCAACCACAAACAGATGATGCAGGATACATAGCAAGCGATTCTGTAAGCATGATGCCAGTAGCTTCCTCACCACCCAATAATTCAAACAATTTATATTTTTCTGTATGATCGGGGCATGCCGGATAGCCGGGAGCTGGCCTTATTCCGAGGTATTCTTCTTTGATCAATTGTTCATTGGTCAAATGTTCATTTGAAATATAACCCCAGAATTCCTGTCTGGTTCTTTTGTGTAATAATTCTGCAAAGGCTTCTGCCAGACGATCGGCTAAAGCTTGTAAGATGATCTTATTGTAATCATCAAGATTCGCTTCAAATTTTTTAATGTGCTTTTCAATTCCTTCAATGGTAACACTGAATGCTCCTATATGATCCTGGTAGTTGGTTTCAGCAGGAGCAATAAAATCTGCTAAAGACATATTTGGCTGTCCAACCGCTTTTTTTATTTGTTGCCGCAGGAATTCCAGTTTTATAATAGAAGTATCATTTTTAACATCAATGGTATCGGCAGTAACCTTACTAGCAGGCCAGAAACCCACAACAGCTTTTGCCGTAAGCCATTTTTCTGCAATGATCTTTTTAAGTAATACTTTGGCATCATTGTACAGGTTGGTTGCTTCAATACCAATAACCGGATCAGTTAAAATTTGTGGAAATTTTCCATGCATTTCCCAGGCAATGAAAAACGGCTGCCAGTCAATATATTCAGCTATTTCTCCTAATGGATACTGATCGAATCTTTTTGTGCCGGTAAAAGTTGGAGTAACCGGACTAAAATTACTCCAGTCAATTACAGCACCGTTTGCCTGGGCTTTATCTAGAGTGATATATTGCTTGGCCGATTTTTTATTGGCAAAATCCTCTTTTAATTTTTCATATTCCTTTTTAATGCCTTCGAGGAATTCGGGTTTCTGTTCTTTACTGAGGAGGCTACCGGCAACCGTTACACTTCGGCTTGCATCCAGAACATGGATAACGCCGTCATCATATTGAGGCGCAATTTTAACGGCTGTATGCATACGGGAAGTTGTTGCTCCACCGATCATTAATGGCAGGGTAATACCACGGCGTTTCATTTCATGTGCCACATGTACCATTTCATCCAAAGATGGAGTTATCAAACCACTTAATCCTATGATATCGACTTTTTCTTTTATGGCAGTATCTAATATTTTATCTGTTGAAACCATTACTCCTAGGTCAATGATATCATAACCATTACAACCCAATACAACCCCAACGATATTTTTGCCAATATCGTGTACATCGCCTTTTACTGTTGCCAGTAATATTTTTGCAGCACCTGCAGTTTCTTCATTAATTGTTCCGGCTGCGAGGTGAGCATTTTTCCTGTCTTCTTTTTCCTGCTCAATGAAAGGGGTAAGAACGGCTACTGATTTTTTCATTACCCTTGCGCTTTTCACAACTTGTGGTAAAAACATTTTACCAGCGCCAAACAGATCACCTACTACATTCATCCCATCCATTAAAGGCCCTTCAATTACATCTAGCGGTTTAGGATATTTTACCCTGGCTTCTTCTGTATCTTCTTCAATATAATCTGTGATACCATTTACCAATGAATGTGTTAACCTTTTTTCAACGGTTTCATTTCTCCATCTTTCATCCTTTATGATTTCTTTTCCTTTTGCTTTAACTGTTTCTGCAAATTGTATCAGTTTTTCAGTTGCTTCATTGTTATCATTGTGTTTGTTAAGAATAACGTCTTCACATAATTGTTTAAGTATTGGTTCTATTTCATCATAAATTACGAGTTGGCCGGCATTCACAATTCCCATATCCATACCAGCTTTGATAGCATAAAATAGAAATACACTATGTATAGCTTCTCTTACATGATCATTGCCGCGGAAAGAGAAAGAAACATTGCTTACGCCACCACTTATTTTTGTGAGTGGCATCATTTTTTTTATTTCACGTGTGGCTTCAATAAAATCCACTGCATAATTATTGTGTTCTTCAATACCGGTAGCAATGGCAAATATGTTGGGATCAAAAATAATCTCCTGTGGATTAAAGCCAACCTGTTCAGTCAGGATTTTGTATGCCCTGTGGCATATTTCAATCTTACGTTTTTTTGTATCTGCCTGCCCGGCTTCATCAAAAGCCATAACAATAACCGAAGCGCCATAACTTTTACAAATAATTGCCTGTTCAATGAATTTTGTTTCACCTTCCTTCATTGAAATGGAGTTCACAATACATTTACCCTGCACACATTTCAATCCGGCTTCAATGATCTCAAACTTACTGCTGTCGATCATGATGGGGATCTTTGCAATATCAGGCTCCGCTTGTAACAGGTTTAAGAAAGTGGTCATAGCATTCACGCCTTCCAACAATGCATCGTCCATGTTCACATCCAAAACCTGGGCTCCGTTCTCTACCTGCTGCCTTGCAACAGAAAGGGCTTCTTCATATAAACCTTCTCTTATCAGGCGTGCAAATTTTTTACTGCCGGTTACATTTGTGCGTTCACCCACATTTACAAAATTTGTTTCGGGGCGAATGATGAGCGGTTCTAAACCTGCTAATCTTAAATATGGGTTGATTGTGCTCATAAATTTATTTTACCACAAAGGACACAAAGGCTTCACAAGGTTCACAAAGTGCCGTTAATAATTCTTTTAACTCCATCCTTAAATAATACTGAATTAAAATTTATCAGTAATCCAAGTTTGCACCCAGACAATTTTAAATAAGTTAGTATTTGTGCAAGGTGAATATCATTCAAAGCCTCAACTGCTTTTATCTCAACTATTAATTTGTT
The DNA here is from genome assembly GCA_031422055.1 of Ferruginibacter sp. Taxonomy (GTDB): domain Bacteria; phylum Bacteroidota; class Bacteroidia; order Chitinophagales; family Chitinophagaceae; genus Ferruginibacter. The sequence continues at coordinate 1,357 of JANOPU010000091.1, read as the reverse complement.
TTCTATAATCAGGTCTATTCTATATCCAATATCTAGTTTAACTTCCTCATAAACCAAAGGCAACCCTTTTTGCTTTTCTACTGAAACCTCTGATTTAATGAGTTCATAAAATAAACATTCCTCATAAGCACTTTCCAACAATCCCGGACCCAAAGCTCTGTGAACTTTAAGCCCACAATCAAAAACCACTTTCGACAATTCATTTTCAGTCATAATACGTAGTGTTCTTTGTGAAAACCTTTGTGTACCTAGTGGTTAAGCTTCTTCCAAAACAGGTAATTCCCTCGGTTTAAATTTTGCCACTTCCTTAGCAATATGTTTGATATGGTCGGGAGTTGTGCCACAACAACCGCCAACAATATTCACAAATCCTTCTTTAGCCCAATCTTCAATAATATGTGCTGTTTCATGCGGCTGCTCATCATATTCTCCAAAAGCATTTGGTAGTCCGGCATTGGGATACGCAGATGTGTAACAACTTGCAATGGCCGATAACTCTTCTATATGAGGCCTCATTTCACTGGCACCTAAAGCACAATTGAGGCCAATGCTTAATGGATTAGCATGCATCACAGATATATAAAAAGCCTCCAGTGTTTGACCGCTTAAAGTGCGTCCACTCGCATCCGTAATAGTACCGCTTATCATAATGGGAACTTCTATACCGATTTCCCTGAAATATTTTTTTATTGCATAGATCGCAGCTTTGGCATTGAGGGTGTCAAAAATTGTTTCAATCAGTAAAATATCTACACCTCCATCGATTAATCCTTTTATTTGTTCTTCATAAGCAGATGCAACCTCATCGAAAGTAACAGCACGAAAACCAGGATTGTTTACATCGGGAGATAAGGATAATGTTTTATTCAGCGGGCCGATAGCACCTGCAACAAAACGTGGTTTATCCGGATTATTTAAAGTGTATTCATCAGCAGCCTCCCGGGCACATTTTGCAGCAGCTACATTTAGTTCATAAGCCAGCGTCTGCATATCATAATCTGCCTGTGCAATACAGGTGCTACTGAAAGTATTTGTTTCAATGATATCTGCACCGGCATCAAGGTATTCTTTGTGGATTCCGGTGATGATATGGGGTTGGGTAATACTTAACAGATCATTATTGCCTTTTACATCGGTGTGCCAGTCTTTGAAACGTACCCCACGATAATCGGTTTCTTCCAGTTTATGCCGTTGTATCATAGTTCCCATTGCCCCATCAATGATGAGGATTCGTTCTTTTAAAAGTTCTCTTATATCTTTCATTTGTTGATTTTTATTATGCGCACATAGCTGTCATTCAGAAACGATCAGAACAACTGCCAAATTAGCCAGCTAGAAAAATTAATTAAACTTCTAA
>JANOPU010000090.1:0-2379 GCA_031422055.1 Ferruginibacter sp. | reverse complement strand
TTTTTTTATGCGTTAATTTTTATCCGGCTGTCAAACTGGCTGTAAAAAGTTTCCTCAAAAAAAAGTGTCCAATTTCGTATAATGTAGTTGCAACAAACATTTACATACGATCATGGACACAAACTCTTTACCTATCAGCCGTTTCAAAGCACAACTTAGTAAATTTTCAGGAATCATTTCAAAGCCTTTTTGCAAAACTACCCAGCGTTTTTTTAGAGAGATGCTCTATGGCATACAAGCCAGTCAGGATGTAAAGCTTTCCAATATTGGGCGTAGCCTGCAGGAAGACATAGCACTTATAAAAACAGAAGACCGGCTTAGCCGTAACCTGAGTAAGGAAGATTTTTCTGACCACATCAACGAGCAAATAATTCGGTTAGCCGATGATAAAATAACCGATGATATGGTTATTTCCATTGATCCCGGCGACATAATGAAGCCTTATGCCAAAGCCATGGAAAACCTCTGTGGGGTGTGGGATGGCAGTGAAGGAGAAACGGCAAAGGGGTATCATTTATGCCAGGTTACAGCGGCTAACCTGGAACACAATAAAATAGTTCCGGTTTATTGCGAAGCATATTCATCCAAAGAAAAAGATTATGTAAGCAGTACCGAAAAGGTGAAGGAAGTTATTTTCAAAGTAATAAAAAAAACAGGTACACACGGCGTTTGGGCTATTGACCGCATGGGCGACTGTGATGATATTATCAATCATTTTACTGGCAATAAACTTAAGTTTGTTACCCGGCTAAAACTAAACAGATGGTTAAACACAACCAATAAAAAGGGAGGCAAAATACAGGTGCAGGCAGAACGCCTGGAACGCCATATGGACATTGCCCACAAAGCACAAATCACTAAGATTGATGACGGTAAAGAAACAGTTATCAATATCACATTTGGTATTACAAAAGTAGCCTTACCCCAATACCCTCATCAATGGTTCTATGCAGTTGTGATTAAAGGATTTGGCCAGCACCCGATGGTTTTAATTACCAATCTTGAAGTAAACATTCATAACAGCAAAGCCATTTACTACATTGTAGAAGTATACCTTACCCGATGGAAGTGTGATGAATGTTACCGCTATATCAAGCAGTCTTATAACCTCGAAGATGTAAGGGTAAGAAGTTATACAGCCATACGCAATACAGTAGCCATGGTGCATGCCATCGCTTATTTTACCAGCGTATATATGGGGTTGTCGCTAAAATTAAAAATGGCAGTACAGAAAATTTTCATACTGAGTAAACGCTTCTTTGGCGTGCCTACCTTTTTTCAATATGCCATGGCAGATGGTATTTGCGAACTGTTGAAAAAAGCAAGAACAGGAATAGAACAAATTATATTTAAAGGAAAAACTGGCAATTCGTCACATGATTTTCAACTAAGTTTGTTCCCAGAATAAATATTATAGGGAAACTCCAGAAATACTAGTTGCGTTACTTTCACCATATTTTCATTTTCAAAACTATGTTTACTAAAATCCCCTCCCAATAGTGACTATCGCTATTTTTTTTCCTGCTATTTACCGGAAATGAATTGGAAGTAGTTATAGAAATAAAGACAACAATCACTATTTTAGTATAAAATCAAGCTTTTTAAACGTTATGAAAACAAGTTATAGCCGATTGCAGGATGCTGAAATACTCTACAAAAAAATGCTTGACTTGAGTGAAAACTACTTTGTACAGGATGAAATTTCTGAAAAAGAAAGCTTTATGAAAGAAGCTACTTATCTGCTTAGGGGTGTCAAAGGTACTGATGCAGTGATCGGGATTTTCAACCACAACAATTATACTCCTGTTTTGGAAGTAGGCGAAAAAGAATTTTGGGGCGATTTGCCTGAAGTGCCCAAAGAAGAAAGAATGGTACAGATCATGTCGCTGCTGAATAAAAATTATGCTTCTTTTTTTACTGACTCTGTAGAGTGGTTTCAGGCAACCTTAGCAGCAATACCTTTTGAGCAAAGGATAAATGTTTCCATTTTTCATTGTGGTATACGGTACGTTCGTTTAGACGATTCTCCCATTTGTCTTTTTTCCAAAGGCATGCCCATTCATTATGATGCTCAAAGAAATTTCACCTTCACCTTCAATTATGTGCAAAATGTACATCACCTTTTTAAGAAAGATTTTCCTCATTATTGGATAAGGATCGCTTACGGAGCCAACAAGGAATTTGTGCACACCTTGCATTCTGCAGATAAAAAATATTCATCAAAAGATCTATTGTCCGTAAGGGAAAAAGAAATATTAAAACTGATTGCTGCTGACTTTGATACCAAAGAAATATCTGAGAAACTCTTTATAAGTGCAACTACAGTAGGCCATCACCGTAGTAATATGATTGAAAGAATTGGGGCAAGGGATACCACTG
>JANOPU010000089.1:0-13234 GCA_031422055.1 Ferruginibacter sp. | reverse complement strand
ATCCAGCGTTTTCAATTGTTTAACTGTTATAGGTTTTGATAACTCTACTTCACCCATGCTAACTAGTGCTGGCAGTAGTTTTTGTTTTTCCAGTTCCTGCTTTACAACCATTATGCAGCGGTTGCAAACCATGTTTTTTATGTAGAGTTTCATAATTGCAGAGCCGATAAAGCAAATTGAATTGTCAAGTATTTTGTGCAGAATACTTGACAAAGTACGTGTAAATAATTTGGCTCACATTAATTTAGTGGGGACTAAGCAAACAGTTTATGCAATCTAAACAAAAAGAATTGGGTATCAACTACCCCTCTTTGATTGGCTCTAAACAGCTTTATTTTTGAGTTAAATGATTCTGCATTGGCATTAGTATTTCTATTGATAAAAAAGTTCATGATGTTGTCTAAATTGTGTTTTACAGTATTGGCTACGGTGTAAAACTGTTTAACTTCTTTTTCCATTATTTCATTGATCCAATTGGTAAATCTTATTTTAGCAGACTGCATATTTCTATCTTCATAAATATTTCTGAATCCTAAAGTTTGATGATAAGCGTGTTCTATTTCAGGGTATCTTTTAAAAAGTATAGTGGCTCTTTGCAGTTGGCTCTCTGTCCAGTTTTCTTTCTTCTTGGCTAAAATATATCGGCACCTGGCTAATAGTTGTTTAGGACTGTCTCCATTTTCTAAAAATAAGGGTTCGTATTTTTTATTTTCTTTTTTAGCACTGCTGATGGCTTCATTTTCTATATCTAACTCTTCCCACCTTTTATTAATCCTGATATGCTGCAATGCGTCCATGGCTAATCTTACTACGTGGAAACGGTCGGTTACTAAAGTGGCTTGGGGGAAGGCGGTTTTAACGGCAACTTCCATATTTCTTGCCATATCAAGGGTTACTTCTTTTACCTGTAAACGCTTGTCTATACTGAGCTTTTCTAGCACAGCTATGATATCTTTTGATAGAGTTCCTTTTATAGATGCCACCAATGTTCCTTTCTTTCCTTTGCCATCTTTGTTGGTTACAAATGTATAAAGTTCCCCTTGTGATAATGCTACTTCATCGATACTTAAATAGGCACCTATATTTTCTGGGAAAAGCAGATAATCTGCTGCATGATCCTTTTGCTCCCAAGTCTTGAAGCCGCTGCTATGCTTTTTGTAATGACGGTTCAGTTTCCCTTTTTTTACACCAAAATAACTACCGATGTTTGTTATCGTATCCTCCCTTGTATCGACCTGTACCTTTTAAAAAATCCGATAACTCTTTGGTAAAACCAGAGCCTTCGGCAACAAAAGAAAAATCATTTCTTATTATTTCTTTCGGTCGTTCCTTATGCCGCCACCTCCTTCGCTTTATCTTTAAATACACAGCTTTGCCCCTGATTGGAAAATCCTGAATCGTTATCTCTGTAAAGCCTTTTGATTCGTATTGTGACTTATCATACGCCCCCAGTATCTCATTATTTTCTTCTAGGTGTATCTCAAAAATCATCTTTTTGCTGGCTACTTCTCCCAGCATTAATACTTCGCTTATACTAAAATGGGCTAATAATCCTTCCGGTAAAAAATTACTAATTATATCTTTGTCCAAACTATTTATTTTCTGGCAAATCTAACCTTAGTCCCCATTATATCAAACTGACCCCTTTTTTTATTAGAAGGTATATTTTTTAACCCGGATTTTGCAGTTGAAATAGTAATGAGGGGGAAAAAGGCAATAAAGACGGGTATTTGGGCAGATTTTTTGGGCGAAATCATAGTGAACTATGTAGAGATCAAAAAATCAAGCAAATGCCTGTGTTTGAAGCATTTTTTTCTCGTAATAGATTTCAACTGCAAAATTTGGGTTTAAGAAAATATCATTAATGTACACTCTTTCCCTTGAAGTTTCTGTATTTTAAAAAAGTCATGATCATAGATAGTTCTTCGGGTAATAGTTTTTTTATTACAGCATGATTTTTTGTGTCATTGGTTTGGTATGCTGTCATATAATTCACGATCTCTTTTTCTGAAAAATTTGGGATACTGTCTTTGCCTTTTGTAAATATTCCATGACAACTGCTGCAATTTGTTTTAAATAATATTCTTCCTTTTTCAAGATTGGAAAGAAACTCATCTTTTCTCTCCGCTGAAAGGTATTTTGGAATATCGTAAGTTGTTTTTTGCTGAACAGAACATTGTATAACTGCTACAATAAGAAACAATGAAATGAGGAGATACTTGATTTTCATATTGTTTTTTTAATATTCACCACCAACCTTACGGTTATTTAAGTTTTTATTTTTGGAAACAGGTAAAGTAGCGGGGGCTGCTTCAAATTTAATATTTTCATTCAATGAAAGGATGAAAGCTTTTAAATGTACTTTTTCTGTTTCGGAAAGCTTTAATGAATCTCCGGATAATGTTTGATTACTTAGCGGTAAACCCTTACCTGTGGCTCCACCTGCATCATAAAAACTGATCACTTCATCCAGTGTATTAAATACTGCATTGTGCATATAAGGTTTAGTAAAAGCAGCATTGCGGATACTTCCTGTTCTGAAAGCATGGTTCATTTCAGGGGCAGGATATATCAATGATCTTCCGCTATCAGGACTTATTTTAGTAAAAGTCAAATCTACGGACACCCCAAGTACTTCAAATTCTGTACTGATATAAGGAGGCTTTACACCATTGAATTGCGGAACAAAATGGCAGGTGCCGCATTGTGCCTTACTCATAAATATATTAAAACCTTTTTCACAATTAATGTTGATGTTTTTATTGTTGTTCATCGCATCATCAAATGGTGAATAATATTTGCTAAAACTACTATAATACAAAATGACCGCTGAAACAATATGGTCTATATTTAATTTAGTTGAATTGGGAGTTAGTTTTACAAATCGTTTGAATGATTTTTCATAATCTGAACAACTCATTACTTTTTTTAGAATATCTTTTTCATTGCTTCCTAATTCTATCGGATTTGTTATAACATCTTTTGCCTGGTTCATTAATGAAATATGCTTTCCATCCAACATCAGTAAATGATTATACACAACATTGATCAGAGAAGGAGTATTCCTGGTAAGCGATTGTTTATTATCAAATTGAAGGCTTGTATTTCTGCTGGTATCAGTAAAATATTCTGTTGGTTTATGACAGGAAACACAACTTCTTTTATTGTTCCCCGATAAAATGGGATCATAAAATAACAGTTTACCTACCTGCCTGATCTCTTCCAATACAACTTCATCATCAACAGCAATAAATACCCCTTTTTCATTTTGTCCATTATAAAGTGCTTTATCAAAAATGGACAGACTCTTATCATTTAAACTATAATCATTAAAATTATTTGATACCACATTGTATTCTCTGATCATTTGCTGATTTAAGCTAAATAACGGGTTCACATAGTTTTTAATGAAATTAAAATGATCAAATTCATTCGGCTCCAAAGGCTGTTTTTTTACAAATTGTAAGGCATCCCCGTAAAGATTCAGATAATTTTTTTTAATAGGATATCCGTAGAAACTTTCATTATAAGTTAAATAGAGCTGATTAATATCTTCCAGCATTGAAACAAGTTCCGGAATCCGGTTTGATGCATCCGGGCATTCGAAACCGGTAGTATAAATTGCGGAAAGATTTAATAAATAAAGACGGTTTGCTAAATAGAAATGATGATGATTTTTTAAGTTAACAGTAATGGGTTCTGTCTGGTAAGTTTTTATGGACTGAAGCGATGATCGTATCAGGTATATTAATGAATCTTTTGAAATGTTTATTTCATCCAGGTATAATTCTGCTAATGATAGCCCTGTTCCTTCCCTTTTATATGGGGGTTCAAATTTTTCAAATACCTCTGTTTCCCATTCAATAGGTAAAGGGCCGTTTATCTTTCGATAGGCAACCGGTTCAAGATAACGCAACCAGAAATCAACTCCTTTGAGTTTTAATCGAGATTCTTTTATTTTATTTTTAATGAATTTTTTGCCTGCTAAAGTTTGAATGTTTTCATTGTTAATATGGCCGATCAATTCAGTTTCACTTTGTGTTAATTCATTCAAACGGGAATGATAAAGCTGAATGTAACTATTGTTTTCCTGCGATTTGAATGATACAATGCCAATGGTCACAAATGAAACGAGAAGTAATGTTATTACGAATGACTTATTCAACACCGGTTATTTATTATTTGTATCTGAATTTCTTACTTAAATTTCTAAATGGAAACAATATTAAAATCCTGCAGATAAAGTTACTCCAATCAATTTTGGATCACCTAAATGTATGGCTCCAAAATCATATGCATAGGTAATATATTCTTTGTCACCGATATTCTTCGCCCAAAACATCAGCGACATTTGTTTGTAAGAAACACCAAATCGAATATTTAGTAAACTATAATCATTTTGTTTTATCGTGTTGCCAAGATCAAAATACTGCTGTCCGAGATATTTCCATTCTCCGCGGGCAACAAGTTTTAATGGTAACGTTGAAACAGGTTGGCATGAGTATTGTAAAACTAACATGGAAGTAGATTCAGGAGTAAAGATTTGTTTTTTGCCATCAAGATTAACTGCTGAGCCATTCTGCGATAATTTTAAATTTTTATAATTTGCATTCGTGTAACCGAAATTATAATTAACCTGTAAACCTTTTATTGGTGTTGCTGCCAGCTCAAGTTCAATTCCATTACTCGTTAGTTTGCCGGCATTTTTAGTAATAGTAACAGCATCGGGTAACAATAATGTTGGTACTTGTACATCCGTTACATAAGTTAAGAATGCAGAAAAATTTAGTTGTAAACGATTATTGAATAAACTGTTTTTTAAACCAATTTCTATATTATTACTGTATTCAGGTTTGTAAGGATACAATGGTGGTTGAGAAGGATCAGATGTCAAGGCAGTAAGCCCACCTGTTCTATAACCCCTGCTATAGGTTGTAAAAAAATCACTATGATCATTTACACGATACGATAATCCAAGCTTTGGAGAAAATGCATTAAAATTTATACTGGCACTGGTATCTGGCCTTGTTTTAAAAACAGGAATAGGGTCGGGGTCTTTTTGATACTCGCCTAGCACCTGGTATTTTTTCTTTTCACTATCATAACGTATTCCGCCAATGATATTTAATTTATTGGTTATTGCATAAGCTATCTGTCCATAAAATGCAATGCCATAACTTTTTGCTTTCGTAGAATTTATAATGGAAAAATTAATATCAGGTGCACCAACAAGGGCTGCATCTTTTCCAAAATGGACAGCCTGTTTGGTTGGATTATCCTGGTAAAACAGATAACTGCCTGCAGTCCATTTTATTTTTGAATTGGTTGTAGATGGGGAAGTGAATTTAAATTCCTGGGTCAATACTTTTACTTTATTCCAATTACCATCATAGTCATTGATTATTGTCACTCCATCTATCGGGGAAAAGTCGCCATCTAAAGCTGCATTGTAATATCGGTGGTTATATTGATAGGCAGTTTGCGAGTTAAAATTAAATTTCTTTGATGTATAATCGGCACTCAGTGAAATATTAAAAGTTTTATCAATCATTTTTGCAACTGCATCCTGGTTCAGTTTAAATGGGTTATTTAATGCTTCATTTACACCAATTACCATCGGAAATGCGCCATTGTTATTATAAAGCTGATACTTTGCATTTAGTGTAAAGACAAGCTTTTTATTGGCTAAAAATTTCAGATACATATTTGTTGCGGATGTATTTTGCTTATCAAAAGAATTGTTATTGTAATCATTCGTATAGAATCCATTTCGTTTATTATATAAACCGGAGATCCCTAAGAAAAATTTATTTTTAATTATTGGAATACGGATTCCTGAACTGATACGCAGATGATCGTAGTTTCCACCAGTCATTTCAAAGAATCCATTCATTTGATTACCCGGTTGTTTGGTAATAATATTGATCACGCCACCCATAGCATTTCTGCCGTATAATGTTCCCTGTGGTCCTCTTAAAACTTCTATACGTTCGATATCTGATAATCCTGCGATATAGGTGTCAAGGCTGAATTGATTCACCCCATCAATATATGTTGTTACTGCAGGATCGTAGGATGTTGTTGTGATACCACGTATGGAGGTTACATTTCTGTTATCACCGGAATTAGCTGAGTTTAAATTCGGAACAATTGCAGTTAGTTCTTTGCTGTTCCATACTTGGTATTCATTAACCTGCTTGCTGGAAATTGACGTTATACTCAGCGGAACTTTTTGTAAGAATTCTTCATTCTTTTGAGCGCTTACAATTACCGCATCTAATTGAATGGCAGCATCCGTTAAAACGAAAACGACCGGTGCTGAATTTGAATTTGTGATCTCAATATTTCTGTTTATGGTTGCATAACCTAAAGATGAAATCTGTAATTCATAATTTCCAGGGGTTAGGTCACTAAAATAAAAATTTCCCTGTTTATCTGTAATGGTGCTAAGCCCGCTATTCAGTAAATGAATAGTTGATCCTGGAATTACAATTGATTTAACATCAGTTACTTTACCTGAAAAATTATTTTTTTGCTGACTTCTGACTGAAAATGTAATAACACTCAAAAAAATCAAAAAGAGTACACGGATCTTCATATAACGGTTTTGTGGTTTTTAGACTTAACTCTAAACGGAAAACACACAAAAATATTACACAATCACTAAATGTAAAACGATTGTTTGTTTTAAAGGGAAATACAGGCCTTTTTTATAGACAAAATGCCTGTTTTATGAAGATCTGCCTTTTTTTGTAATATATTACCAAAAAAAGTCTCAAACTGCGTTTTGAGCCGGGTGAAAAATGAAGTCTGATGAATGATGTCCGGTTTTCATATTTTCTTTACCAGTTATGGTTCAAAGATGTTATTTTATTAAAAAAAGCATTGGCCATTCCAGTCTTTTATTCCAGGCTTTTTCACTATGGTCATCACCGGGGAAGTATTTAGTTATCCAGTTTTTTTCTGTAAATCCTTTTAGCTTCATTATTGCATCAACCTTTTTTTGAAGAGGTGGATACATTGAATCTAATGTTTGGTTTCCAAGATCAAAATAGATCCGGTTTTTTTTTGGATCAGGTAAATGAATTTTCAAGTAAAGAAATATTGCTTCCGGAATTGGATTGTTTTGCATGGTGAATATCCCCGGCCAGTGAGTACTCATGCATGCTGCGGCACCAAATATTTTTGGATATTCACAAATCGCATAAAGAGATATCAGCCCACCCATACTGCTACCAGCAATAAAAGTGTTTTTCTTGTCTTTGTGTGTTGAATAATAATGATCAATAAAGGGTTTTAATTCATGCACTAAAAATTTCAGGTAATTATTTGAATTAACTTTATGGTCATTGAAAACAGAATTTCCATTTGTCCTTACTGCGCTGTAAATGAATTCTTTTTGAATATTAGTTAATGTTTCAAATGGTTTTTGTGGTAAATAATCTGCATGCCTTGTTTTGTCTCCATTCCAGATACCAACTACGATAATATCTCTGATCTTATTTTCTTTTTTTAGTTTTGTAAGAACATCATCAACATTCCATGAAGTTTTATTCCAGGTCGTGTTCGGGTCAAACAACATTTGACCATCCTGCATATACAAAACTGCATACTTTTTTTTTGTTGTATAGCCCTCAGGGAGCCAAATGTCTATAATCCTTGATCCGGTATTTTGATTTGAAATTACTGATACGTTTTATACTTCCTGAACTAGTCTGAGAAAGGTCTTGTGCAATAGTACCGAATGAAACAAAAAGGACTGAATAGTTACTAATTTTTTATACATAATATACCTGTCATTAATTTGGCTTACTTCAAAATTAACTTGTATTTTTAATTAAATGGAGTAGCTTTACTCCGTGAAACAGGCTTATATTGCCCGTGGAACATTCCAAAATTACTGACGAGAGACTGTAAAACTTTTAATAAAATGGCTTTTGCACAATTTAAAATTGTGAGTGCTGATACCGCTCGAAATAGCCTCCGTATCAACTTGACAAATGAAACAATCAAGGCTGAGTTAGCTGGCGTGGGCTTTATTGATAACGATACCAAACAGCATGTTTCTTACATTCCTTCATTGGAGTTGTCAGGGTATGGTGAAACGATTGAGAAGTCCCAAGAGATGATAAAATTCAATATGGATCAGTTGTTTAGGCATTTAATAAAACTAAATTCTTTTCAACTTCTTGCAGATTTAAGAGAGTTAGGGTGGGTAAAAAATAAATTTTTTAATAAGCAATTTTCAAATAGCGATTCTAACATAGATGACGCTCTTAAAAATTTCAACGTAGAGGAAAACTCTATCAATAGACTAAAACTAATTGCTGCTTAATATATACCGCCTTCTGCATGGGAATTAACTTTCGACCCTTACAAACTAAATGTTGGGAAAGATTTCTTACAATCTGTGGATATGCCTATTCTCGTACGGAGGGAAGCCATGACCAATGGGTAAAAAAAGGATTTCGCACAATACCTGTTTGGGGAAATGAAAAACAAATACCTGCAATGCACCTAAAAACTTCTTGTAGAACTATTGGAACTACCTTAGATAATCTATATTCTTGGGCGGATAAAAACTGCTAAGAGATAAACGGAATAATTTCTAACTATTTTCAAACTGAGACACTACCAAATCTTCAAATACTCCAAATCAATATTTCTTTTATCTTTGCGCCCATGACAACAGAACAACTTAAATCTATGAGAGACCGTGTACTGGTCCTGGGGAGGTTTCTTTGACGTCGCTAACAGAGAAGCTAAAATAGCAAACGATAAGCAATTATCACTGTCGCCGGGGTTTTGGGACGATAATACCCGTGCAACTTCCATTCTGAAAGAAATTAAGCTAAATGAATACTGGATAAATATGTACCATGCAGTAAATACTGCTGTAGAAGATTTTGCAGTTCTTTTTGATTTCTGGAAAGCTGGAGAAACCACTGAGGAGGATGTGAAAGAAGCTTATAGTGACGCTATTAATAAAATTGAGGAAGCCGAATTTAAAAGTACACTCAATGAACCCGAAGATGAATTGCCAGCTATGTTGCAGATCAATAGTGGCGCCGGTGGTACTGAAAGCCAGGACTGGGCAGAAATGCTTGCCCGTATGTTTAGAATGTATGGCGAAAAGCAAGGATGGGCTGTAACAGAAATGGACTGGCAATGGGGCGATGGTGCCGGGATAAAAACATGCACTTATAAGTTTGAAGGTCCCTTTGCTTATGGTTTTTTAAAGTCAGAAAGTGGTGTTCACCGCCTGGTGCGTATTTCTCCATTTGACAGCAATGCCCGGAGACATACCTCTTTTGTATCAGTCAATGTATATCCATTGGTTGATGATACCATTAACATTGAAATAAACCCTGCTGATGTAAAAATGGAGACCTCCCGAAGTGGTGGTGCAGGTGGCCAAAACGTAAATAAAGTAGAAACCAAAGTACAGCTTACACATATACCCACCGGAATTGTAGTGGTGTGCCAGCAAGACAGGAGCCAGTTGGGTAACCGTGAACTGGCTATGCAAATGTTGAAAAGCCGTTTATACGAGATTGAATTGCAAAGGCGTAATGAAATCAAAGATGCTGCTAACAGCAAAAAGAAAAAAATAGAATGGGGCAGCCAGATTCGTTCCTATGTTTTTCACCCGTATAAAATGATCAAAGATCATCGCACCGATTTTGAGGTAGGTAATATAGGTCCGGTAATGGATGGGGAACTGGATGGGTTTATAAAAGCTTATCTGATGAGTGAGAAGGAGAATGTTTCTTAGTTATTTCACGCAAAGTTCGCTAAACCCTTCAGGTCGCAAAGAAGCAAAGGGCTTACAATAATTCAGACTCTTTGCATCTTTGCGATTTCTTTGCGGCTTTGCGTGAAATGTATTATTTTTCCAACGTCAGAAATTCTATTCAGCATTTTTGTGTTATTTTGATCCCGATTCTTTTGGGACTCACTTGTACGGCATACCTTTGTCCGGCTGCCGAAAGGCTGGCTCAACTTTTAAACAATAAAAATTACAATCATGCAATACGGAGATTTTTATTACCCAATGCCGGCAAACGAACCTGTACTGAATTATGCACCAGGTAGCCCCGAAAAAATTGCTTTAAAAGCAGTATTAAAAGAATTAAAAGCAACTAAGATCGACGTGCCGATGTATATCGGTAATGAAGAAGTAAGAACAGGAAATACAATGGAACTTCGTCCGCCGCATGAGCGTAAGCACCTGCTTGGACAGTTTCATGTAGGAGAAGCAAAACATGTAACAAAAGCGATCAATGCAGCTTTGAGGGTAAAAGATAAGTGGGCCAATATGAGTTGGGAGAACCGTGCAAATATATTTTTAAAAGCGGCAGATCTGCTTGCAGGAAAGTATCGTCCATACATCAACGGTACTACTATGCTTGGACAAAGCAAGAATGCTTTCCAGGCAGAAATAGATGCCGCCTGTGAACTGATAGATTTTCTCCGGTTTAATGTACATTTCCTGAGTGATATATATCGTCAACAGCCAATCAGCGGAGCTGGCATGAATAACCGCATGGAGTATCGCCCGCTGGAAGGATTCGTTTTTGCATTAACACCTTTTAATTTTACAGCTATTGGTGGGAACCTTCCAACATCTGCTGCTATGTGTGGCAATGTGGTAATTTGGAAATGTGCCAATACGCAGGTTTACAGTGCGCAGATGTTCATGCGTATCTTAAAAGAAGCTGGACTGCCTGACGGCGTTATCAACCTGGTTTTTATTGACGGGCCTACCATCGGGGAAGTGGTATTTAATCATCCGGATTTTGCCGGTATACACTTTACCGGTAGTACCGGTGTTTTTAATAAAATGTGGGAAACGATCGGTAAGAATATGGGAATGTACAGGTCATATCCGCGTATTGTCGGTGAAACCGGTGGCAAGGATTTTGTAATTGCACATAAGTCGGCTAACCCCGATGTAGTTGTTACAGCCCTTGCCCGTGGCGCATTTGAATTCCAGGGACAAAAATGTTCAGCAGCATCCCGTGCTTACATTCCTTCCAATATGGCTGCAGAAGTAAAAAAGAAATTGGTAGATACAGTAAAAACAATGAAGATGGGAACCGTGGAAGATTTCACCAATTTCATCAATGCGGTCATTGATGAAAAGAGTTTTAATAAACTGGAAGGTTATATTAAAGGGGCCCGGAAAAGAGACAGTAACGCGAAAGTGTGGGTAGGAGGGAAGTGTGATAAAACGGATGGTTTCTTTATTGAACCAACGATCATTGAAGCTATGGATCCGCAATATGTAACCATGTGTGAGGAATTGTTTGGCCCGGTACTAACGGTGTACATTTATGATGAAAATAAATATGAAGAAACATTAAAACTGGTTGACAGTACCTCTCCATATGCCTTAACAGGAGCTGTGATCGCTACGGATCGCTTTGCCATAGAATTAGCAACAAATAAGTTACGTAATAGCGCCGGTAATTTTTATATCAATGATAAGCCTACGGGTGCAGTTGTAGGCCAGCAGCCATTCGGCGGCGCCAGAGGGAGCGGAACCAATGATAAAGCAGGAAGTATATTGAATTTATACCGTTGGTTAAGTGCCAGGACGATCAAGGAAACTTTTAATGCTCCAGTGGATTACAGGTATTCGTTTATGCAAGAGAAGTAAATGTGTCAAACTAAAACTAAAATTATAGCTGCATTTTCTGCAGCTTTTTTTTACTGTCATTTTATAGATAAAATATCAAAATGCTAAGAATAAACCTGGTTGTTTTTGTTATTCTTTTATTCTATTCAGTAAAAGGGCAGATAGCTTTAAGTATTACTTATGAACGGCTTTATGGTAATGAAATTGACAATCCCAATACTATAACTTCTAAACATTTTACAAAAGCCATTTTTAATGATAGCATATTTTTTGGTTATCATTATAATGGAATTGATAATGTGATAAAAAAAAATGAAATATATGGGAGTAAAATTTCGCACCATACCCAGTGGTTTAATTCCAATACGAATGAGTTATATGATGGTGTAGCATGGCCAAACCGAAAGAAACCTTATATGGTTTGGAAAAGACCAATTGTCCGGCATTGGGTAATTGATACAACAACAATTTTTTTTCATGAGGATTATAAATGTCAAAAAGCTTACTCTATTTCAGTGTCTGGAGATACGCTTTTTGCAATTTATACAAGTGATATATCATACCCATATAGTTACTATGTAGAGAAAGGGTTGCCTGGAGTAATGCTTTCAACATACGATCCTCGAAATGATTTATATATAAAGGCCATAAAAGTTGAAAAGGGAAGATTCCTGATTCGTATACCAAAAGATCCACGAATCACTGACCATTTTGGTCAATAACATTTTGCGAAGATTCTGTGAATACATTGTGCATAATCCAAAGGGTTACTTTTTTTAATTTTGGGCATTAATAACTGAAATATTTTTTAATAAATAAAGACTGATCAATCATGACAAAGAAAGTATTGTTTTCATTACCCTCAGAATTAGTTGAAAATGCATCTGAAGGAATATTATTGGGAGAATTTAATAACTGGAGTATAGAAGAAGGCATTCAATTGTTAAAGCAGGAAGACGGTTCAATGAAAGCTGAATTACAATTAACAGCAGGCAAAACCTATGAATATCGTTATTTACTAAATGACGGAAGATGGGTAAATGATAATAACGGAAAAACATTTTCGCAGGTTTTTGGCCATTCAGTTGAAAATTGCGTTTTAACGGTACCTGCAGTTGCAAAAAAGGCTGCCATTTCAAAGCCAAAAACAATTGCAAAGCCAATAATACCTGTTTTAGCAGATGACCTTACAAAAATTGAAGGGATCGGTAAAAAGATCGCTTCTCTTTTAAATAAAGAGAATATAAATACTTATAAGGATCTTTCTAAAACTTCCATTAAAAAATTGCAGTTGATCCTGGATACGGCCGGAAGTAAGTTCAATATTCATGATCCCGGAACATGGCCCAAACAAGCTAAATTAGCAGCTTCCGGCGATTGGGATTCCTTAACAAAGCTTCAGGATGAACTGAAAGGCGGCAAATAATTTTATTAACCCTTCTGAACTATACCTAAAGCCCCTGTAATGGGGCTTTTTTAGTGTGTCAGGCATGGTAATAAGCTATAGGGTGTAAGTCCCGAACGAGAGTTGCAGTACTTATCGTTAGCCAATTGCAAGGGTGTCCAATGTGAATTGGAATCTGAAGGAAGCAG
>JANOPU010000088.1:0-4684 GCA_031422055.1 Ferruginibacter sp. | reverse complement strand
TTTGCCCCAGCGGGGCAACCTGATAAATTAAAAGTCATGGGTGATACGTACACACAATTGTATATTCAACTTGTTTTTGCCGTAAAGGGTAGGAATAATTTCATTCAATTTGCCTGGGAAGAAGAACTTTATAAATATATAATACCGATTATAAATATTCTATAGTTCAATCTTCGCTTCGCTCTATTTCACTATGAATATTTTATATCGGCATTAACCATTGTAAATTTATAAAATAGCTTTGGCTATTTTATAAATACAATTGGTATAACTGCCGTTGTTCAAAATGACAACCATAAAATGCTTTCTATTAATGGTATGCCTGATCATATTCATATCTTCTTAGGTTTAAATCCTGTAATTGCAATTTCAGATTTGGTGAAAGACATAAAACGGGCAAGCAACAACTGGATCAATGATAAAGGATTTATTAAAGGAAAATTTGAATGGCAGTCTGGATATGGTGCATTTTCTTACGGAAAATCACAAATTGACCAGGTATGCAAATACATCATAAACCAAAAGAAACATCATGAAAAGCTGTCATTCAAAACAGAATATATCAGCCTGTTAAAATTATTTGAAATTGCTTTTAAAGATGAGTATCTCTTTGAATTTTATGAATAACCAATTTAGGAGGTTGCCCCTCTGGGGCAAAATATTGTATCTTGCATTATCTACAAATAGGCTACGCCTCTGGCGTAATTGAAATACATTATTCATTTTCATTAAAATAATTTGTTGTTTCAGTAGCCAAATCTTAAAATGGTAACTTTCCAAAAAAACCTCAACTTCTATTTACTCCACACAAAATGAATCTGGTCCAAAAAATCACAATTAGAAAACGACAATTATCTCGTATTATTTGAATGTTGAGTCAATTTCCATTGCCTCTTTCAATTATATTTTAATTTGAGCTTCATTTATTTCATCTATTGAATCGAAGATCTTGTAATAAACATGTTTGTTGGTTCCATGTGTCAGATACCCAGACTGGTCAGTTAATTTATTCCCCTGGCAAAACCCAAACAAAACACCGGACTTAATTCCACCCCACGGTATTGATGCGGGCCAGATTAAACAGATCCTTCTTTTGCCATAATAAAATGGAACGTTGTAAGCCAGTTTTTCTTTACAGTGTTTTGGTAAATTCTCAATAATAATTTGTCTCAGCACATCAACGATCATGCGTTCATTTTCAGGAAGCCATTCCCAGAATTCCAACAATGATTTGAATTTTATTCCATTTTGAAATCCCATTTTAACTTTTTGACATTAAAAAGAAAATGTTTGGGTTAACATTATTGAATAATGAGGTCGCCGGTTACCCTAAAAATTTTATTTGTCATAACAGTTAATGTTGCCCCTGCAGAAATGATCTGGGCTCTGTTTAAAACACATTCTACACCAGTTGGTGGATTAATAAAAATTTGTGAACAGGAAGGAAGGGTTGTTGGAGGAATAATATTATTGCTCCAGTTTGTTGCCAGATCCCAATCTCCAGTACCGGTAAAAGTATATGTGTTATTAGGATTTACTCCCATGGTAATGATATTAGAACTTGCAGCTTTTACTGCTGTATGAGAAAATATCATATTTGGCCTGACAGATCCTGAAATACCGGTTAGTTTTGTACAAGCACCTGCTCCAGCTGTGCCATCTGCCTGATAATATGTAGTAGAAACAAATGATGAAGTGGTCTGGTAAGTTTGGTAAGCAGCATTACCTACAACCTGATTTGAAAAACAAATATCTACAACTATATTTGAGATACCATCCCAGTTAAATGAATTTGAAAATGGATGAGTATTAATAACATTTAATGTTGGTTTATAATTTACAGGCCCGAATACGGTTGTAAAAGTTGGCGCAAGGAAAGAAGTTGTCAATACAGTTGCATTCGTTTGAGCTAATTTAATCGTATAACCATTCAGGGTATTGGGGTCTCCGATTGTTCCGGCTACTGAAAATCCAATTGAATTTAAAGTGCCTGCTGACAAACCTAATGCAATCAATTCAGAAGCCCTGATGAGATATTGCTGCCTGCCACTGCCATAATAAGTTGGATAGGCTGCACCCAAATCACTTCTAAAATTATTCAAAGCAACTCCTGTTCCAAATGTTTTTATAGTAGGGCAGGTAGCTGATGCAGAGATATCACAACGAACCGTTTGGCCATTTGTAAGGGCATTACTGGTATATGTATTCGAATTAGTTCCAACATTTGAACCGTTCAGTTTCCATTGATAAACAGTATTATTTGCATTTAAAGCAGTAGCAGTAAATGTGACAGTTTCACCCGGGCATTGTGGATTGGTTCCTGTTGTAAGGCCTATATTCACTGTAGGATCTACCGGTGCATTTATCTGCATAGTAATACCGTTAGAAGTTACCTGTGGAACTGCAAGGCAAGTAATATTTGACGTCATTACACAACTTACAATATCACTGTTGATTAAGTTTGAAGTCGAATAGGTAGCACTGTTAGTCCCTACATTTACTCCATTTATTTTCCACTGATACGTTGGATTGCCACCATTAGTTGAAGTAGCAGTGAATGTAACGGATATGCCAGGGCAGGTTGGATTACTGCCATTCGTAATAGCAATATTCACCGATGCAACAGAATTAGATGGAATAATATTTATTGATATAGGCAATGAAGTTGCAGTTGAAGTACCGCAACTGGTAGATACAGTGAATGGTCCGGGAGTTGAAACTACAATTGATTGAGTAGTTTCACCGGTTGACCATAGGTAATTTGCTTCTGTACTGGAAGTGAGTGTTATTTGCTGCCCTGTACAAAAAGTAGTTGGCCCGCTTGCTGTTATTATGGGCGGTACACTTTGTTGGGTAAGTGTGATTGGCACTGCAACCCAGTTATTTTCTTCATCACTTTCCAGAAAATTATTATCTGGGTCTGTTATGGATACGATATAATAATTTCCGTTACAAACATTTTGTAGTGGCATCGGATCATTTAAACTAATACTATACACATCATATTGCCCCGGATAAATTCCCTGGTTCTTTCCACAACCTGAATGCCAGCCAACAGCATTATTAGGAACCGTTAAAATTGTATTTCCGTTATTATCAACACATTCTCCCGGATTTCCAGCACAAGAACCCAGGTTGATCAGGCAAAAACTTACTTTAGATCCTGTGGCAACAATGGGCCAGGTCCTTGCATCAGGATTAGCAGTTGGAGTGCGTAAGGTATATTTTGCCCAATTGTCAACATGCAAATGTCCATGTGTACTATGAAAGATCATTTTACCGGCAACACGGTCATAATACCCCAATGTGTCTTTACCTGCAATTTTTTGAAAAACACGTTGTTTTATAACGTGTTCTATAGGATCGCCATTCGGACAAACCGTATTGCATGGAACACGGGTTGTACCACAAAAACAAGAATCAATTCCAAAAATATCGAGTGGCCCGTATCCAATATTTGGGGTTGCATTAGCTATATATAAAAAACCGGGTTCTTCCTGATGATTCAATAATATTTCTTTTGCTGAAGCAGTCATATCCGGCAATAAGTCGCATCCGGTTGCCCCACCAGGACAAACACAGGTTGCACAAACATAATCACCCACTGGAGCACCGCTTCCGCTGCTTGGTATCAGCAGTGGAGGGTTATTGGTAAATTCAATACTCGCAATATGTACTGAGCCTGTATCCGGACTTGCGATATCGGTTACAATTAACTGCCAGGTACCATTGGGATTTTGACCATTATTAAAAGAACTTACCTCGCCAACCGGAAAGAATAAACCTGAATAAGGAGGTACTGCATTGGTAAAAGCGGTGCCGTCCATACCCAGGCATGTACCAATAAAATTATTCCCTGAACCTCCGATATTTTCTATCAATACAACAGTCGTTCCTGCTGGTGATACCAGTTTTACAACCAGATCTGCATCGTAAGAGTGGGTAATATTCAGGCAGATATGCGCTACGCCATAATTATTATTAATTGCTGTGGGAGCTCCGGAAACAATTATCGGAATACTAACTGTTTGGTTATCCATGATTGGTTCCAATCCGGACCATGAAAATGTTTGGCCGTCTGAACTTATGAATAAACCAATGAAGAGGGATAAAAAAAGTATAATTTTTTTCAACTTGATTTACTTTTTGAACATTAAATATAATGGATAATTCTCAAATTTATATTATATTTAATGTATATGTCTTAGAAGCTGTTTAAAAATAGTTCCGAAGATTTTGTATGCACCGTAAAGTTGCTGGTCACGCGACCAGCAACGGCATAAACCGCCGCAGTTGGTCGCCTGACCAACTGCAACTAGCGAATGTAAATTTCATTTTTAGACAGCTTCTTAGTTACAAGTTGAACATAATTTTGAAAAGTAGATTAATTTTTAAGCTAAGAGATATTGATTTTTAGTTCAGACAAAAAAACCACGGTCAATATTTAATGACTGTGGTTTTTGTAACTATTCAGTCCTATTTTTTCAAAAATCAGAAAGTTGTTCACATTATATGAGCTGATTTTAAAATTAGCAGGTTTTTATTTTTAAACCATCCTCATCTCCTTTGAATATTTTCTTTTTCTTTTTTTATTTATTGCTGTATCTTCTGCATTTAGGTACTGTTTTAAAGAATCGCTTTTTTGAGTGTTCTTTTTGTGAATAAAATTTCTACTTTGTGGAGT
>JANOPU010000087.1:0-10135 GCA_031422055.1 Ferruginibacter sp. | reverse complement strand
AGCAATGCAGCTTATAAATATGGTATACAGAAACCACAACCAGTGAATGGTTATATTAAAACAAAGATAAAAACCAATACCAGTTTCAGTTTTAATTACAATAACACAATTCCGATAAAAAATATATTTCTCGTTATGGGTGAAGAAAAGAAACTATTTAAGCCCGAACCCATGAATTTTAAGGATAATAACGGAGTGATCAGTTTCAGTTTCCAGTTCAAGAAAGCAGATACCTACCCGGTAAGGATCGTTGCAGATGAAAAGGAGTTGTTGCAATATTATGTAGAAGTTGAAGAATAAATCATTGATTTTTTTTCTCCAGTTGCATCATCTGTGAAAAACTCATTTTTTTTGAACAGGCATTTATTGTAAGTGCTATTCTTTTAGCTTTTGTAATATCCGTTTTAGCACTCTCGATCCATTTTGAATAATAGTTTTGGTGCGAGCCGGGCAATTTTTTAAAATAAATCAATGCTGCCGGATCGTCTTCCAAACATTCCAGTAAAGTTGTTGAAATTTTTACTGCTGCATCATCAACTACTAAAGAAACTTTAACAGTGTCTCCTTTTCGTTTCCTGAGCGCTTTTCTCATGACTGCATTTACCGGAATGATAAAATCTCCGGATCCCATTGGAATCATAGCAACGAACTGAATTTGATACTCATCAATTGCTCCCTTTACTCTAAAAGACCTTTTGTATCCGGGCTTAAGTTTATCAGCGATCTTATTTGGTACTTCAAAATAAGTCCAGCCCGTCTTTTCGCCTTGCTCATCGAATTTTAATAATATGGTTTTGAAAACGATCATCAAAAAAAAATTCTACACAAATTAAAGCAGTTTTAAAGTATGACATTATAATGCCTCATTATTAAATAAAGCAGGCTATTAAAAAAAATATTAATAATTGCTTCGTTCCCTACCTCCCGGCAGTAAGGCTCTGAATTGACAAGACAAACTAATTAAAATTAAATGAATAAACCCGCAACAAACTGCAATGTAACTAACAACAAAAAACAAATTGCCACAGATTCACAGATTTAATAGAATCAAAATAAATCTAATCTGTGAATCTGTGGCAATAAATATTTTATTTACACAGCAGCAAGGCTGCAAAGATTTTTTTTGAGATGCTTCGTTCCTCAGCATGACAAATAAAAAACCCCTGTTTTCACAGAGGTTTCAAATACAGTATTATTAATTTAAGCTGCTTTTGCTTTTTGCTTTACAGGAGCTTTTACTTTTTTCTTTACATTTTTAAGTGCAGCATTAATTGCTTTACTTAATTCCTCATAAGTTGGCTTTCCGGTAACCAAGACACCATTTACAAAAAAAGTTGGTACATCTTTTACACCCCTGTCTATACCTTCTCTCAGATCGCCCTGAACCTGCCAACCATACGTTGCATTTACCAATTCATCCAGAAAACGTTTGTTGTTAACGCCTGCTTCTTTTGAGTGTAGTTTTAAACTGGTAGTACCTAAGTTTCTGCGATTGGCAAAAAGTATATTATGCATTTCCCAGAATTTACCATCCTGTGCTGTTGCAACGGCTGCTTCACCGGCCTTTAAAGCCCTTTGGTGAATGTTTGTCATTGGAAAATGCCTGAAATTAAATCGGATCTTGCCATCAAAATCAATGAGTAATTTTTTCACAACCTCATTGGCTTTTGCACAAGCCTCACTTTCATATTCACCAAATTCTTCTAAAGTAACTTCTGCATTTACATTTCCAACAAATACATCTCTTGGTTCTATTATTTCAACAACCTCTTTTTTGAATGCCATAGTTTTTATTTTTCTTTCTGAAGTTTACTGCTTAATTTCTAACAGCAAACATATTATTAAATTTTATTTATTATTATGAATTTATATCTGAACCCAATGAAGATAGTATTTTTTGATATCCCATGAAAACCCTACATAAAAAATTTATAAACAAGGTTGTTAACTAATTGATTTTTAATACAATGTAATATGTTATTTATTTTTCCTTCTGTAATTTTATACTATTTCCGCAGCTGCAACTTCGTTTCTAAACACTACAGTGCCATCAAATACATCAACCATAACAGGTCTTGATTTATCAATATCTCCAGCAAGAATACGTTTACTTAACAGATTTACTATTTCCTTTTGAATTAGTCTTTTTAATGGTCTTGCTCCAAATTGCGGGTCATACCCATTTTCAGCCAGATAATCCAGGGCGTAATTACTGAATTGCAGATCGATGCCGTTTTGTGCAACCAATTTTTTTAAGCCTTCTAACTGAATGTTGATTATCCCTTTTATCTCATTTTTCATTAATGGCTGGAACATAATTATTTCATCGATCCTGTTTAAAAATTCCGGCCTGATCGTTTGCCTTAAAAGGTTCATGACTTCAACTTTTGTTCTTTCTACAATATCGAATTTATTTTTTTCTGTTACCTTTTCGAAATTCTCCTGAATAACCTGGCTTCCCATATTGCTTGTCATGATTATGATGGTATTTTTAAAATTCACCACACGTCCCTTGTTATCAGTAAGTCTTCCATCATCTAAAACCTGTAGTAAAATATTGAATACATCCGGATGTGCTTTTTCTATTTCATCCAGTAAAACAACTGAATAAGGTTTACGCCTAACTGCTTCTGTTAATTGTCCGCCTTCATCATAACCAACATAACCGGGAGGTGCCCCCACCATCCTGCTTACAGAATGTTTTTCCTGGTATTCACTCATATCGATCCGTGTCATCATATTATCATCGTCAAATAAATAATCAGCCAAAGCTTTTGCCAGTTCTGTTTTACCAACACCCGTAGTTCCTAAAAAAATAAATGACCCAATAGGTTTACGTGGATCCTGTAAACCTGCCCTGCTACGGCGTATAGCATCTGATACCGCTTCAATTGCTTCGTCCTGCCCTACTACCGTTTTATGTAATTCGGTTTCGAGATGTAACAATTTTTCCTTTTCGCTTTGAAGCATTTTCATAACGGGAATACCTGTAGCTTTTGCAACACTTTCGGCAATATCTTCTGCATCAACTTCTTCTTTTAGTAATCGTTTTTCTGAAAGTTGAGATAATTGCTTACCAAGTTCAACAATGAGCAGTTCCTGTTCTTTTACTTTTCCGTAACGTATTTCTGCAACTTTTCCATAATCACCATTTCTTTCTGCCTGTTCGGCTTCTTGTTTTAATTGTTCAATAACTGCTTTTCCGTTTTGGATCTTTTCTACCAATTCCTTTTCGTTTTTCCATTTGGATTTATACGTATCCCTTTCTACCGAAAGATTGGCAATTTCAGTATTAAGTTCTTTCAATTTCACTTCATCATGTTCTCTTTTAATGGCTTCTCTTTCAATTTCCAATTGGCGAATCTGCCTTTCAAGCTTATCCAGTTCTTCTGGCATTGAATTCATTTCCAATCTTAGTTTTGCTGCACTTTCATCAATCAGATCAATTGCTTTATCGGGTAAAAAACGATCTGTGATATATCGGTTCGATAATTCCACAGCAGCAATAATTGCTTCATCTTTAATACGAACATGATGATATGTTTCGTACCGGTCTTTTAATCCACGAAGTATGGAAATGGCATCTTCTACTGAAGGTTCATCAATCATAACTTTTTGAAAACGGCGCTCCAATGCTTTATCCTTTTCAAAAAATTTCTGATATTCAGATAATGTTGTGGCACCAATTGCTCTTAGCTCACCGCGGGCCAATGCCGGTTTTAAAATATTTGCTGCATCCATGGCTCCATCGCCGCCGCCTGCACCAACTAGTGTATGTATTTCATCAATGAATAAAATGATTCCTCCATCGGCTGACGTAACTTCTTTAACAACTGATTTTAAACGTTCTTCAAACTCTCCTTTATATTTGGCACCTGCTATTAATTGCCCCAGGTCTAAGGCATAAATAATTTTTGATCTTAAATTCTCAGGTACATCTCCATTTACTATTCGCATGGCAAGGCCTTCAGCAATAGCTGTTTTACCAACACCGGGTTCACCAACAAGTATAGGATTATTTTTAGAGCGTCTGCTAAGAATATGTAAGGTTCTGCGAATCTCTTCATCACGGCCAATAACAGGGTCTAACTTACCGGAACGTGCCATTTCAATTAAATTCTTAGCGTATTTATTTAAGGCATTGAATTGTGTTTCCTGTGTTTGTGAAGAAACTGTTTCTCCTTTTCGCAAATCCTTGATGGCTGTTATTAACCCTTTTTCTGTAAGGCCTGAATCTTTTAATAGTTTAGCTGTTGCATCATTTCCCTGAACAATGGCAAGCAGCAAATGCTCGGGTGTAATAAATTCATCCCCAAAAATTTTCATAACAGCACCTGCACGTAAAACAACAGTATTTGCTTCACGTCCAAGTGACTGTGCAGGCTCACTACTTGTAACGGGTAGTTTTCTTAATAATTCAGTTAATTTATTCTCTACGAGGTTAACAGTAACATTATTCTTTTTTAATAAATGATCTACCGGAGAATCTTCCATATCTAAAAGAGCCTTTAAAAAATGCTCCGTCTCCATATTTGGATTTTTTCCGTTAAATGCAATTTGCTGTGCATTTTGGAATACTTCCGCTGCCTTAATAGTGAAATTATTCAAATTCATATGCTTGAATTAGGTTTTATTAATTCTTTTCATATACAACAAATAAACAACCAACTATGAAATCAGGCAGATATGGCATAAAATTCAATTAAACACTGCCTCTATTACAGTATCCTTTTCGTTTACATGCTAATATATCAGGTAGATTTTTACAAAAGTAAATGTGCAGATATTATGGGTCGAATTATTTGAAAATATTATACCAATACACTTTAAAACGATATGAAACAGATTTTAATAGTATCCATTGGAGCAAATCCCTATTAGAGACTAAATAAAATGAATATGAAATAATTTATTACCTCTTTAGAATCATTCAATTAATTTCGCAAACAGACATACCAAAACTAATCTGATAATGAAGTCATTTATTCCGGCATTTTTTTTCATGTTCCTTTCCCTGCCGTCAATAGCTCAAAAAAAAGATAAACTAATAAATGGTATGTATTTTCAATGGGGTTATAATACAGAATGGTATACAAAAAGCAATATTCATTTTACGATGCCCAATGGAACTGATTTTAAACTGCATAAAGTTTCTGCACACGACAGTCCGGATCTGGATGCTATATTAAAAAAGCCGGGTGATATATCAATTCCTCAATACAACTACCGAATTGGTTTTTATTTAAACAAAACACATACTAAAGCCCTTGAAATAAATTTTGATCATGCAAAGTATATCGTAACAGATTATCAAACTGTTCGGGTTAGTGGTATCATTAATGGCAAACCGGCCAACGGAGATAGTATCCTTAATCCGGCTACTTTTTTACATTTTGAGCACACAGACGGTGCAAACTGGCTGCATATTAACTATGTACATCAACAGACTTTACTAATGACTAAAAATAAAAAACATCCTTTGATCAATTTCATCTGGAAAGCCGGAGCCGGTATCAATATTCCCAGAACAGATTTTACCTGGAAGGGCGATAAACTTAACAATGATTTCCATGTTGCAGGATATAATATCAGTGTTGAATCGGGGGTTAGGATATATCCTTTAAAAAAATTATTTTTTGAATTCACAGGCAAAACAGGTTTTGTAAAATACTTAAGTGCTCTGTCAAACAGTAATACTCAGAAAGGTATCCGTGCAAGGCATAGTTTTGGATATTTAGAACTGATCGGGCTCATTGGTTACGATATTAATTTTTAAATACCCAAATTAATTATATAAGCCCTGTAATCTGATGCAGGGCTTTTGTATTTTTATAAAAAATATCATGTTTGAAAATAAAAAACAAAAACTTGCTCCAACTAAAGTTTACTATCATAGAATCAGAAAAAGTATTTTTCTATCCATTTGTATTTTAATTCTATTCTTAATGATCGGTGCAGCAGGATATAAACTAACCATTCCGGAATTTGACTGGTACGACAGTTTCCTGAATGCTTCCATGATATTAAGCGGTATGGGGCCTATCATTAACCCTCAAATTAATCTTACAAATTCAGCAAAAGTTTTCGCAACATTCTATGCTCTTATCAGCGGGGTAGTTTTTTTATCAACCTTTGGACTATTCATCGCCCCTATCGTTCACAGATTTTTTCATAAAATGCACTTAGACGAATTTGATGATAAATGAGTACCACAACAAACCATAACTTTTTCATAAAAAAAACAGCAACCGATCTTGGTTTTGATTTTTGTGGCATTTCCAAAGCGGTCTTTTTAAATGAAGATGCCAGGAGACTGGAAACATGGCTTCACAAAGGAATGCATGGCAAAATGCACTATATGGAAAATCATTTTGACATGAGAGTTAATCCTGCCAAACTGGTTCCTGGAGCTAAATCAGTAATCACCTTAATGCTGAATTATTACCCCGAAAAAAAACAAGAAACATCTTCACCCAAAATTTCAAAATATTCTTATGGAGAAGATTATCATCATGTGATCAGAGAGAAGTTAAACTTATTAATTCAGATGATCAAGTTAGAAGTGGGCGATATTAACGGGAGGGGTTTTGTTGACAGTTCTCCTGTATTGGAAAGAACCTGGGCACAAAAAAGTGGACTAGGATGGATAGGAAAAAACGGGAACCTGATAAATAAAAAACAAGGATCTTATTTTTTTATTGCAACACTTATTATTGACCTAACTATGGATTATGATGATATTTTTGTAAAGGATTATTGCGGAACCTGCACCAAATGTATTGATCATTGTCCTACTGAAGCAATTATGCCCGATAAAGTAATTGACGGCAGCAAATGCATTTCCTACTTCACCATTGAATTAAAAGATGCATTAATTCCAGAAAAAATGAAAGGTCATTTTGATAATTGGTTATTCGGATGTGATGTTTGCCAGGATGTATGCCCCTGGAACCGATTTTCAAAACCTACAACAGAAATCAAATTTACTCCTTTACAAGAGATCCTGGATTTCCGAACTACGGATTGGGAAGACCTGACTGAAGAGAATTTTAAGATTATATTCAAGGATTCCCCGATAAAAAGAACGAAATATAAAGGAATCAAAAGGAACCTTCAATTTATAAAGCAATGATAAATAGCAATATTAAAAAGCTGGTTAGCATTTCCCAAAAAGAAAGCAGACAGATCATTGGTTTAATGAGTGGCACTTCATTAGATGGGTTAGACATTGCATTGTGTGAGATAAAAGGTTCTGGATTACACACACAGCTTTCATTAAAAAAATTTGTAACCATTCATTATGATCAGGATTATAAAAATGAAGTGAAAGAAATTTTTTCAAAAAAAAATATTGATCTGCAAAGGTTATGCGTTTTGAATGAATGGATAGGGTCAACACATGCTGCCATTGTAAATGAGTGCTTACATAAATGGGAAATTGATCGTTCAGATATAGACCTTATTGCAAGCCATGGCCAAACTATTTATCATGCACCAAAAAGTTTACATCATCAGAAAAAATTTGGAAATGCCAGTTTACAGATCGGTGATGGAGATCATATTGCAGTTGCAACAGGTATCATTACGATAAGCGATTTCAGGCAAAAACATATAGCAGCAGGTGCAGAAGGAGCTCCGCTTGCTGTTTATGGAGATTATTTACTTTTCAATAAGAAAGGCGAAAACAGGATTTTATTAAATATTGGCGGTATTGCCAATTTTACCTGGCTGAAAGGTAATATGGAAATAAATGAAATTTTTAGCACAGATACTGGTCCTGGCAATACATTAATGGATGCTTTAATGCAACTCCATTCTCCCGGAAAACATTTTGATGCGGGTGGTAATATTGCAAAGCAGGGTTCTGTTAATGAAAATTTATTAAATGCGCTAAAAGATAACCCATTTTTTAAAAGTGTTTTTCCAAAAACTACCGGGCCCGAATTATTTAATCTGGATTACTTAAGAAAAGCTATAGAAATATCCGGTGAATCTGTTATAAGCTTTGAGGATTCCATGAGAACGCTTAATAAATTTACATCCGATACGATCGATGATGCAATAAAAAAATGTATTAAAAATAGTGAGGGAGTAAAAATCATCTGCAGCGGAGGGGGTATTTATAACAGCCTTTTAATGGATGATTTAAAAATACAGTTGTGTAATTGTTCCTTTGAAACTACCGGATCTTTTGCCATTGATCCGGACGCAAAAGAAGCGGTATTATTTGCAGTATTAGCCAATGAGTGCATTTGTGGAGACCTATCGGTATATGGTAAAGGTTCTGTTGGAATGCCTGCCATTTCACTGGGTAAGATCAGTTTTCCGATCTAATCCATTTCAATGAATTCTTTCAAGTTATTAAGGGCAGTTTCATAACCGGGACCAGTCATCTTTTCTACAAATATGCCTGAAAATTTTTCCCAGGGATACCATTTTAGTTTCGTAATAACCCTCCATTCAACCTGAACATTATTGCTGTCATTTAATGTTGATACTGAAATGATATTATTTATATCATTTTCGCCTGCACGGGATAACGAAGTTTTTAACTGGTTAGTTAATACTTCAGTGATCCGTAATTTATTTTGTTTTCCGTTACTAGGCCATTCAGCATATGCATTTACACCTGAAGACTGATTACTGATTTGCATAGTTGAACTATCTTGTATGAAAAGCGGATGCCAGTGTTTCCATTTTTTAAGATCCGCAATCTCATTAAAAACAATTGCAGGTTTTGAATGAATAACAACAGTCTTTACAATCATTACCCTTGAAGGCATTAGCAAAGAAAGTAATGTTATCACAATGAATAATCCGGCTATAGCTAAAATAAATCCTTTAATCAATCTCATAAGCTTATTCCCATTTAAAAACTTTGACTGCTATAATATAAATGATCACAGACCATGCCAGCAGGATACCGATTTCTGATCTTACATCCCAGAGGTTTTGTCCTTCAAAAGCCACTGCCCGCATAGCAGTATTTAAATGTGTTAACGGCAACGCTTTTGAAATAGGCTGTAACCATTTCGGAAAAGCTTCTACCGAAAAGAAAGTGCCTCCCAATAAAAACTGCGGCATTGTGATCAGGTTTGCAAAAGGAGGAATAGTACTGTCATTTTTTGCAAGTCCACTAACAATAAAACCGAATCCCATAAATAATATCAATCCTATAAAACTAAGAACAAGCATTTCTAAAACTGTTTGAAATCCTTTAACTAAAGTAAAACCAAATACAAAATGTCCAACTAAAATAATGACGATTGCTGTGATCATTTGAAAAATTACTCTGCTTAGACCTTCTCCCAATACAATATATGTGCGGCTAACTGGCGTTGCAAAAAATCTTTTTAGTACCAAAGTATTCCTCAAGTTAAAAAACATAAACGCAACACCAAATACGCCCGAACTCAGTAAAGAAAATCCCAATTGACCCGGAAGTATAAAATCAATAGTTTTGTATTCTCTTACTGTTTCAATATCCCGTTCATAGTTAAAATCGTTTATGGCATAATTAGGCCTGTTGACATATTTAATATTACTTACCTTATTGGATATTCTATCCAAAATTGGCAATAGTTGAGGCCATTTATCATCACTGGCATTTGAACTTTTAATCGTGTATGTGTAAGGAGATGAATCATTACCTGTTTTGGATATTTTTAAAATCCCGGCAATTCTTCCTTTTATCAAATTTTTGCGTAACTCTGAATCATTGGCAAAAGAAACGATCCTGATTCGACCACTGGTTTTAATAGAATCATAAAAAGCATTGGTTGTATCACTGTCATTGTCGATGACAACTTTATAAACAGGCACTCCGTCACTGTTGCCGATAAAACCAAAAACTAAAATAAAAATAAATGGGAAAATAAAACTAAAGACAATGGCTGATGGGCTTCGCATAATTGCTGTTAAACTGGCTTTTGTGATTGCCCACATAGCAATTAGCTGATTATACTTCATTTATAGATCTATTTTTAACGTAAAGCTATTGTAAAAAAAATAAATTTGTAAAATACGACAAATGTCGTTAGTTTTGTGACAAATGTCGGTATATGAAAAATTTAAAAAGAACATCAGGGAAAGTCCCTGTTAAAAAAGATACTGCTTCAAATAAGGTAAATGAACC
>JANOPU010000086.1:0-4008 GCA_031422055.1 Ferruginibacter sp. | reverse complement strand
TTTTGCTTAAAATTCTTCTGCATACGACGGGCAATAGCCGTACTGGCTTTTCCGGTAATGAAACTGTATAATTCGCTTTTTCTAAATTGGTTGTTTGGCATATAGTTGTTTAAACAACTATATAAAGATAATCATTCATTTCAATTTCTAAAAATTATTTTTGTGGTCCCGGCATCGGTAAATATGGCAGCAGTGTTGCATCGCCCTCTTGTGCCGCATCAAATTATTCATCATTAAACTTGCGGCATCCCGCTGAATAGCGGTGGTACTGTATACCTTAGAGGAACCTTTATGATAGTACTTCTTTTTACAAGCATCGTTCTCATATGTATTTATATCTCACTACTTATATATTATAGATTGGCCTGGGATCAAATCCCTGTATTTAAACCTTTAACCCTAAACCTTAAGCCTTCAACCTTTATCTCTGTCATCATCCCTGCCCGAAACGAATCTGAGCATCTTCCTTCATTATTAAAATCTTTATCAGCACAAACATACCCTGCGGGCTTATTTGAAGTCCTGATCATTGATGATCATTCTAGCGATGATACAGCTGCGATCGTACAATCTTTTTCTTCAAAAAACATAAAACTCATTTCCTTAAAAGAATACACAAACGCTAATGAAATAAATTCCTATAAAAAGAAAGCCATTGAAATTGGTATTCAACAAAGCACCGGAACTTTGATCGTAACCACGGATGCTGATTGTTATGTTCCTCCAAATTGGTTACAAACCATTGCTTCATTTTATGAACAATATCATCCGGCTTTTATCGCAGCACCGGTTTCCATCGATTGTAGTTTGCGTTTTATAGAAATATTTCAGGCGCTGGATTTTATGACACTGCAAGGTATTACAGGTGCATCGGTTCATAAAAAGATTCACAGCATGTGCAATGGTGCTAACATGGCTTATGAAAAAAGTGCTTTTTATGAAGTGGATGGATTTAAAGGAATTGATAATATTGCCAGCGGTGATGATATGCTATTAATGCACAAGATCTATAAACGTTATCCCGAGAAAGTTATGTTTTTGAAATCAAATGATGTGATCGTGCAAACAGCTCCTGTAAAAACAATCTCAGCATTTTTTAACCAACGCATACGTTGGGCAAGTAAAGCTGATAAGTATGATGATAAGAGAATATTTTCTGTCCTTTTGCTTGTTTACTTATTGAATGTAATGTTACTCGCCCTTCCAATAATATGTTCAATTACCAATTACAAATTACTAATTGCTAATTATCAATTATCCATTTGGAAGTGCTGGTTAATATTAATGATCATTAAAACCACTGCTGAATTACTTTTTTTATTTCCAGTTTCAAAGTTTTTCGGAAAACAAAGCCTTCTGTTTCTTTTTCCTTTGATGCAACCCTTTCACATTATTTACACAGTTATTGCAGGCTGGCTGGGAAAATTCGGATCTTATCAATGGAAAGAAAGAAAAGTGAAATAGTTTCTTTAATTTAAGAGATGACATCTTTCAAAAAAAGATGTCATCTCTTAATTCATCAATTTATAAATGAATCAAACCTTTTCATACGGACAACAAATATGGCACCGGCTAAAAAAAAATAAAGCAGCTTTTACCGGGTTGTTCATTATCTTCTTTTCAATATTGGTAGCAGTTTTTGCTTATGTGATTGCTCCGGATAATACACCCAATGCCGATCTGCAGACAGTTGAGATTCAGGCTAAAAGACTGGGTTACACTCAGCTATTCTTAAAAATTCCAGACCCAAAACCCATAGAAAAAAAATGGCTCACCCGTTTATTTACAGGCACAACATCACAATTCAGGTTCCTGCCCATCAGCAGCTATAAAATAAACGGTAATGAACTTATTGTTGAAAAATACATTGATGAAGACACTACAATCAGGAAAGTTTATAACATTACCCAACTAACCAATAACAATGCTCAGCAATTAAATGAAATAATCATAACAAAGAAATATTGGTTTGGCACAGATGCATATGGAAGGGATATTCTCAGTCGGCTGATCATTGGTACCAGAGTGAGTCTTGCTGTAGGGTTGATCGCTTTAATCATTTCACTTACACTTGGAATTTTATTAGGCGCTTTAGCTGGTTATTACCGTGGCTGGTTAGATGATATTATCATGTGGTTGGTAAATGTCACCTGGAGTATTCCAACACTTTTACTGGTATTTGCCATCACCATGACATTGGGAAAAGGATTCTGGCAAATATTCATTGCTGTTGGGCTTACCATGTGGGTAAGTGTTGCCCGTTTAGTTCGCGGCCAGGTAATGGCCATTAAGGAACTTGAATTCATACAGGCAGCAAAAGCATTGGGATTTAAAAACAGTCGCATTATTCTTCGCCATATTTTACCGAATATCCTCGGACCGTTGATGGTTATAGCAGCAAGTAATTTTGCCACAGCCATCATCATAGAAGCGGGATTGAGTTTCCTGGGTATTGGTGTTCAGGCACCCATGCCCAGTTGGGGCCTGATGATAAAAGAGAATTACAATTTCATCATTACGCATAATCCTTTACTGGCAATTATTCCCGGTATTGCCATTATGATACTCGTATTGGCATTTAATTTATTGGGAAACGGCTTGAGGGATGCAGTGGATGTAAAATAAAAAACCCCCTCCGCCCCCTATAGGGGGAACTTTAGTTTACAATTATTTAATATTCTTTTCAATTTCCTGAATTACAATTTCTAAATTATTTCTGATCTCCTTATTAGTAAAGCGAATTATCCTTAACCCTAAATCTTCCAGATCTTTTTGTCTTTGTTCGTCGTTCAGTTTCACTTCTTCTATATTATGAATACCGCCATCAATTTCTATAATTAGTTTTTGAGAATGGCAATATAAATCTGCTATATAATTTGAAACTGGATGTTGTCTTCTAAACTTTAATGTTGGAAATTTATCTTTCAACATTCCCCACAATATCATTTCTTCATTCGTCAGATTATTCCTTAACCTTTTTGCCCTTTCAAAAATCAGTTTACCAGCTCCATAAAACATACCCCCTCCGCCCCCTAAAGGGGAACCTTAGTTTGTAATTCTTCATTTCCCTCTTCAATCATTTGTGGTTTATCTTTAAACTGTTCTGATCTTTTATTATTAATAATGTTCGCTGATAAAAAGAAATTTCCGTTCGTGAGACCCAGGTTCCCCCTTTAGGGGGCGGAGGGGGTAACTAATCCATCGGCGCCACCGGAACATTCCTGCTAAATCCTTCTTCCAGTGATATAAAAGTTTCTGTACGATCAATGCCCTTTATCTTTTGTAACTCATCATGCAAAACAAATCGCAACTGAGCAATATCTTTACAAACTACTTCAATGAACATGCTGTAGTTACCGGTGATATAATTCAATCTTACAATCTGTGGAATATTCATCAGCTCTTTTGCTACGGTATCATACATGGAACTTTTTTCAAGATAGATACCAACAAATGCAGTGATATCATAACCCAGCAATTTTAAATCTACATTTAATCTTGTACCTTTAACGATGTGAAACTCCTGAAGCTTTTTAATGCGAACGTGAATAGTACCGCCACTTACAAAGAGTTTTTTACCCAGTTCAGCATAAGATATCTCGGCGTTTTGCATCATCGCTTCAATGATCTGGAGATCTAGTTTGTCAAGATTTAATTTAGCAGCCATTTTTATAAACGTTTTTTGTTGTTATTCAATATTTACTGCAAATATTTAAAAAATATCTATATTTTCAAAATATTTGTTGAATTATTTTTAAATATAAATTCTTTTCCTTTAAATTTGTGTTATCAAACCTGTTAGCAGGTAAGTTCTTAAGCATAAAACATTACACACACTGTGGGGTGATGAAATTTTTGGCAGACATGCCCCCTTGTCTCGGGGGTGAGGATCACAGGATAAACGTAGCATAGAGCCGCTTCCCGACGCAAATCGGGATTCGACCGGGGTCGACCACCGAACTTTGTACTACAGCTAACTGCCTCGTGAAGGTTCGATCCCTTCCCCTA
>JANOPU010000085.1:0-32993 GCA_031422055.1 Ferruginibacter sp. | reverse complement strand
ATGATGTATGATGTATGATGTATGATGTGTGATGTATGATTTTTTGATCCTGTTTATGTATATCATTTATCACAAATCAACAATTATCTAACTTTATTAAAAATGAACTTAGAAAAATATATTTCACTAAAAAATCTCAATACATTCAAAATTGATGTATATGCAAAATATTTTGCAACATTTAAGAGTATCGATGAAATAAATGAACTTTTCGCTTCTAAAGAACTTCAAACTTCGAACTTCGAACTTCGAACTTTGATCCTTGGAGGAGGCAGCAATTTCCTTTTTACAAAAAATATCGATGGGGTTGTTTTAAAAAATGAGATTGCAGGAATTGAAAAAATAAAAGAGGACAAGGATTACATTTATATAAAGGCCGGAGCAGGAGAGAACTGGCACAGTTTTGTTTTACATTGTTTGCAACATGATTATGCGGGTGTGGAAAACCTGGCACTGATACCCGGCAATGTAGGCGCATCACCTATGCAGAATATAGGTGCTTACGGTGTTGAAATAAAAGATGTGTTTCATTCATTGGAAGCATTTGATATGGGAGAAAAAAAATTAATAGTTTTTGAGAAAACTTCCTGTGCTTTTGGATACCGGGAAAGTATTTTTAAGAATAAATACCGGGGAAGGTTTATTATTGCCTCAGTAACATATAAGCTATCAAAGAAGCCTGTGTTCAACACTTCGTATGGAGCTATAGAAGCAGAGTTGGATAAAATGAAAGTGTCGTCATTGAGCATACAGAGCATTGCACAGGCGGTTATCAATATCCGTAGTAATAAATTACCGGATCCGAAAATTATAGGAAATGCCGGCAGCTTCTTTAAAAATCCTGAAGTTCCAAAGAGTCATTTTGAAAAATTAAAAAATGATTTTTCAAATATCATCGGCTATCAGCTTGATAACGGTAATATAAAACTTGCAGCCGGTTGGTTGATCGAACAATGCGGGCCCGAAAACGGAATAAGCTGGAGAGGCTATCGCAAGGGCGATGCAGGCTGTCATGAAAAACAAGCATTGGTATTGGTTAATTATGGTAATGCAACGGGAACTGAAATTTATGAACTAAGTTCAGCTATACTTGAAAGTGTTTATAAAAAATTCGGTGTGCAGCTTGAAAGAGAAGTGAATATAAATTAATGTATGATGTATGATGTATAATGTATGATATGACAGTTCGAAATTCTTTCATAAATCATACATCACAAATCACAAATCACAAATCACACATCACACATCACACATCATACATCATACATCACACATCATACATCACACATCATACATCACACATCAATTAAAATCTTCTTCATTAAGATCATCTTCTCCATAATGCGGCGATCCCATATTTAACATACTTCCCATCAGGTCTTTGAATTCAATTTTACCTTCTAATATCTTTTTACTAATGAGTGAATAGGATGCCAATCCATGCAATACAAATTCCATCAGCAAAGCATCTTCTTTTTCATTTCCTGAGTTAAAATACTTTTTTACTAAGGCATGTAAACCATCAACATTGTATAAAAGCCTGATCTTATCTTCATCCCTGGTATCTAAAAAAATATTCAGATTATTCCCTGCATCAAACCATCTTGAAATTGATTTATAAGGATTTTCCGGTGCGGGTTCTTTTCCTTTTTTCTTTTTTAATGTGTCCGGGTTGGGGAAGTATTGGATGAACTGGGTTCGTATAGCTCTTTCCAAAAGATTATAGGCAACCTGGTAAGGCCCTTCCTGTTCGCCTTCATATACCAGTTCTATTTTGCCTGTTATGGATGGTATGATGCCGGTAAGATCACTCAGCCATACCTGTGTAGTTTTTTCATCATTAATAATGGATCTTCTTTCAGCGGCACTGACTGCATTCTCATAAGCAGCTATCGTAAGTCTGGCACTTACCCCACTTTTTTTATCAACCAATTCATTTTCCCTTGCTTCAAAAGAAACCTGTTCTATCAATCGTTTTATCAGGTCACTTACACTCACTCTTTTGTGTTGTGCTTCTATGTATGAAGCTTCCTGTGCTGTAATAGCTAGGGAAGTTTCCAAAGATTTTGGATAATGTGTGAGTATCTGGCTTTCTATCCTGTCTTTTAATGGCGTTACAATACTTCCCCGGTTTGTATAATCTTCGGGGTTGGCGGTAAATACAAACATAATGTCTAAGGGTAACCTCAATTTAAATCCACGTATCTGCAGGTCACCTTCTTCCAGAATATTGAAAAGCGAAACCTGTATCCTTGCCTGCAGATCAGGCAATTCATTGATAACAAAAATACAGCGGTTACTTCTTGGAATGATACCATAATGAAGTACTCTTTCATCTGCAAAACTCAATTTTAAATTAGCAGCTTTTATTGGGTCGATATCTCCAATAAGATCTGCAACACTCACATCGGGTGTTGCCAGTTTTTCTCCATACCGGTTGCTTCGGTGCAACCAATCAATGGGTGTTTCGTCAGCTTTTTCTGTAATAAGGTCAATGGCATATCTTGATATGGGTTGAAGCGGATCATCATTGATCTCGCTTCCTGCAATAACTGGAATGTATTCATCCAGTAGTTCTACCATTTGTCTGGCCATTCTCGTTTTAGCCTGACCACGCAAACCCAGAAATAATATGTTATGCCTGCTGAGCAGGGCTCTTTCCGTATCTGGAATTACGCTGTCTTCATATCCAAGAATACCGGGAAAAGCATTTTCTTTTGCTTTGATCCTTACGATCAGGTTATCCCTGATCTCATCTTTGATTGATTTGGAAACATATCCGCTTTTTTTTAAGTCGCCTAATGTTTTGATCTTGATCTTTGTCATTTAGTTCTTCTTATAATTTGTGATACAATTTTTTTCGTTTGATGAGAGGTCCATTTCTGTAAAATGACCGGGTGGTATGGAAACTTTCGTGATAGCATCCAAAAGATCAATAGAGTTCTTATAACTGGCACCGGGTAAGTTTTTAATAATGATCATCAGATCTTCAGTTCTTGTACGTTTCTTTTCGGTTTCTAATACCTCATTTACGAATGTGAAATTTGAAATTTCTATTTTACTGCAATCCTTATCCTGATAGTAATAAAATTCATCATTTGCCGATAATATGATCGTAAGTGAGGATTTTATATCAAATTGGGATGAAGGATCATTCAATGTTTCATTGGTTTGTTTACTTTTTCCTTGTTCCAGTTTTAGCAGGTCAAGCAAAGCAGTTGCATTTTCTTTTTCTTCATTATTATTAAGAAAATAAAAAACAGCACTTGTTATTGCAGCACCTATGATCATGCCTAAAAACAGTTTTTTCATTTTGTTGATTTAATAATTTCGTACGATCAAAGAGATGACATCTTTGCTTGTGACCTAAAGATGTCATCTCTTTAATTATTAATAAACCGTTTTTCTTTTTCCGCTTTCAAAATCCTTAAATATAAATGAGCCCAGTTTATCCAATGATGCAAAAAATGCTTTTCCATTGTTTGTTTCAGTGAATTCCTGAACAAAACGTTGCAGGTAAGGATCACTTGCTATCATAAATGTAGTAACAGGGATCTTTAATTTTTTGCATTGTGTGGCAAGGCTCAGGCAACGGGTTAAAATTTTTCTGTCAACACCAAAACTGTTCTTGTAATAATTTTTTCCAACTTTCAGACAAGTCGGCTTACCATCAGTTATCATAAAGATCTGCTTATTCGGGTTCCGTCTTTTTCTTAAGAGTTCAATAGCCAGTTCTAATCCGGCAACTGTATTGGTATGATAAGGCCCTACCTGTAAATAAGGAAGATCTTTTACTTCAATGGTCCAGGCGTCATTTCCAAACACAACAATATCCAGTGTGTCTTTCGGGTATTTAGTCTGAATGAGTTCACTTAAAGCCATCGCCACTTTTTTAGCCGGCGTTATCCTGTCTTCACCGTATAATATCATTGAATGAGAAATATCGATCATCAACACAGTGGATGTTTGCGATTTAAAATCAGTTTCCCTGATCTCGAGATCATCTTCATGCATATTAAAGCTGTCGATGCCGTGATTGATCTGTGCATTCCGTATCGATGCTGTAAAATCAATTTGTTCCATGGTATCACCAAATTGAAAAGGCCTCGTTTCCGGATTTATTTCATCGCCGCCTCCAGGTTTAAATGTCTGGTGGTTTCCCTGTTTTGTTTTCTTAAGTTTTCCAAAGATCTCTTCCAGGCTTTTTTTACGGATACTCTGTTCTGTTTTTGGTGTAATTTTTATTTCACCGTTTTGTTTATTTTCATCGATATAGCCTTTGTTTTTCAGGTCTTCCAAAAAATCACCAAT
This sequence comes from Ferruginibacter sp., assembly GCA_031422055.1. Classification (GTDB taxonomy): domain Bacteria; phylum Bacteroidota; class Bacteroidia; order Chitinophagales; family Chitinophagaceae; genus Ferruginibacter. The sequence continues at coordinate 28,682 of JANOPU010000085.1, read as the reverse complement.
ACCATATTCATTATTGGTCAGTTTATATTCTTTATCCAGCTCATTCAACCATTGCATAGCTTCATTAAAATCGCCACTGGTATGGGTTAGTAACTGCGTGAAAAGATCCAGCAATTTTTCAAAATCACTTTTTGCATTTTCTGAAGGATCGTATTTAGAAAAATTGAAACTGCGCATGAGAAATACTGAATTTATAAATTTAAAACTACAAAACCAGAAAACCAGAAAACCACAAGAACACAAAAAGTATAATCCGGTTAAACTCTTAAACCTTAAACCTTTAAACCTTTAAACCTTCAACCTTCAACCTTCAACCTTCAAACCATCGCCACAATTTACTTAACAATCTCATTGCCCGTATTGTTGTTATGTTAAATAAAAAAGTCCTGTAAAATGCTACAGGACTTTTTTATAGTTGAAATAAATTTTTAAGGTTTTGAACTGTCATTCTGTTTGGGTAGCACCGGAACAGTTTGAAGGTTACCTGAATTTTCTACAGGAGCAGGCCTGTTTTTAAATTGTTCTTCAAAGGATAACAAACCGTTTAATAAGGTCTGATTCCTTTCTTCCTCATTACTCAGGCTTTCTCTTTTTTCGTCGGAAAGGCTTTGGTAATATGCAGCCTGTTGTTCCATATCCTTTTTCAGACTTTTTGTTATTTTTTCAGCTAATTGGGTATCACCGGCTCTGTATGCTGCGTATAAGAACTGCATGGAGATCTGATTCTGTTGCTGTCCCCGGCTTACCATACCGTATGAAAAATTCTGTTCCAACATCATCTTATCGCACCTGTTAAGTAATTTTTTTGCATCTTCCTTTCTGTTAGCATCTGCCAGGTTTCCGCCGGCCTGGGCATAAGCAAGTCGGATACTATTCAAATGACGGCGATTCTCTTCATCAAAATAAACACCCGGCTTATCTGCATTTCCAAAAACAAATTTGTTCATCAGTTTGTCAAGTATCCAATCCTTGTTGACTTCATCTTTAAAAATTGGTACCAGCCTGTATGTAAGCCCATCCTGGCGCAGGTAATCTCCAAAGCCTAATTCTCCATAAGGAGATGTGAAATAGATCGGACGCTTCCATTTATTTGCAGCAATGATATTAAGAATGGCCGCATCATTTTTGTATAAAACGCTTTTTGGGATATCAAATCTCATTTCGCTGACAATGCTGTCGTTTGCATTTACAGTGCCATTCTTTCTAACCAGATCTGCATCAACGGGCACCATTACTTTTTTAGACGGGTAAACATTAAGTAGGCTACCATCTCTTCCCTGTTCCATTTTTGACGGGTCATCGCTTCCTGCATAATCTTTCATCATTGTATACAGATCCATATACTGGTTTGGATCTATACCCGCTTTTGGTGCATTGAAAATAGCATCTCTGTTAGCTCCTTCAATTTGGGCCACTGTCCAGATCGGATCAATGGGGTCGCTGTTGTTTAATTTATATCTTAGTTGGTTTATGTACCAATCTGTACCCAGTAAACTGCTGTTTATTACTCTGATATCTGTTCTGATACCTTGTACTTCCTGTGCATACCATAATGGGTAAGTATCGTTATCACCGAATGAAATAACAATGGCATTAGGAGCGCAACTTTCTAAATAATCTGTGGCAAGATCTCTGGCCAGAACTTTATTGCTTCTGTCATGGTCATCCCACTCCTGGCTTGCCATTAAAACCGGAACCAATAGTAAACAAATAACTCCGGCAACAATATTTGCTATTCGTAATTTCTTAATAAATGGCAGAAGAAGATCTGAGATATACATAACTCCTAATCCGATCCATATTGCAAAAGCATAAAAAGATCCCACGTAAGCATAATCACGCTCACGTGGCTGGTTACCTGCCTGATTCAGGTATAGGCAGATGGCGATACCGGTAAAGAAAAATAATAAGCCTGTCACCAACAGATCACGCCTGTCTTTTTTCCACTGGTAAAATAATCCCAGCAAACCTAAAATAAGTGGTAAAGCAAATAATTTATTATTCGCTTTATTGTGTTTCAAACTATCTGGTAGATTGTCCTGATTCCCCAATCGCATCTGGTCATAAAATCCAATACCTGTTTTCCAGTTGCCATCTCTTACATTTCCCATACTAACCCCCTGGATATCGTTTTGTTTACCGGCAAAATTCCACATAAAATATCTCAGGTACATCCAGCTCATCTGGTAGCTCATGAAAAAAGCAATATTTTCCGACATGGTTGGGGGTCTTTCCCAGTTTCCCTGTTTGTCTTTGCTGATACCTGCCCAACTTGCATAATAGTCTGCATGCCCCTGATCGTTACTTTGATCCCACATACGTGGAAAAAAATGCAAATCTTCCGGTGCATAAACATACTCTACTTTGCGACCTGTTTTTTCATATTTACCGTTAGACTTTAAATAAATATCTGTTGATTTTGATTCCTGTACTTCGGCAGTAAAATCCTGTCCGAATAAAATGGGCCAGTCGCCATATTGATCACGGCTTACGTAGCCAACCAAACTTACCGGGTTATCTACATTAAACATATCTATAGTAGGATCTGCGTTACTGCGTATCATGGTTGTAAAATATGTAGAGTAACCTACCAGCATAAATAAAAAACTCCACAAGCCAAGTTTTAAAAAATTCCAGTCTTTTTTATTGGCAAGCCGTAGTCCGAAAAATACAAGTACGGCTATTAAAACAAAGAAGAAAGCAAACCCTGAAAAGAAGGGCATGCCAAAATCATTTACAAATAGTATATCGAGGTTTCCGGCACCTTTAATGCTCCAAACGATGACTGCTTTTTGTACAAGGCCTGTGATCATACATCCAATGACAAATGCAAAGAAAGCGCCCCATTTGGTTACTTTATACCGCTTGAAATAATAAATCAGCACAATAGCAGGAATGGTAAGCAGGTTCAATAAATGGACACCAATGGATAAACCCATCAGGTAAAATATCAGGATGATCCATCTGTCGGCCTTTGTAAAATGTCCTTTAATTCCTTGTTCTTCTTCTTCAGTAACATTGTGTTCCCATTTAAGCATTGCCCAAAAAACAATGGCTGTAAAGAAAGAAGACATAGCGTAAACTTCGCCCTCTACTGCACTGAACCAGAAAGAATCTGAAAATGTATAAGCTAAAGCACCAACAATACCGGCAGCCATAACGCCGATGATCTTATCATTACTTAATGGGGTACGGTCTTTTTGTACAATTTTTCGTGCAAAATGGGTAATGGTCCAGAATAAAAATAAAATAGTAAATCCACTGGATAAAGCGCTCATCAGGTTAGCACCGGTTGCAGCATGCTGAGCATCAAAAGGTGCCATGAATAGCCGGCATATCAACACGAACAGCGGAGCTCCCGGTGGATGCGGGATCTGTAATTTATAGGCACTGGATGCAAATTCACCACAATCCCAGAAACTTCCTGTGGCCTCCATTGTCATGATATATACTCCACAGGCAATGATACATACTACCCAGCCGGCAATGTTATTGATTATTTTAAAATTCATATGGTTGTTAGTTATAAGTGGGCAAATATAATCATGTTTGCTTTTGAGTGGTCAGGTTGGAGGATTTTTATCCATTTTTTATTCATTTTGTTTAAATGTAAAATGATGAATGTAAAATGTAAAATGCAAATCGGATCAGAGAAGCTGACTTCCGTTTAACATTTAATATTTTAGATTTTGCATTCATTATTCTGTATTTGTCCATTCCTATCTTTGTGTGAATGAAAAAAGCCTTCATTCAATTACATATTGCCGTTTTTCTGGCAGGATTCACTGCTGTTTTGGGCAAACTGATCTTGTTGAATGAAGGGTTGCTGGTATGGTATCGTTTACTGTTAACAGTTCTTGTGCTCGGATCAATCATGTATTTTAAAAAGCAATTGAAACCGATGCTTTTAAAAGATATGTTGAAAATAGCAGCAGTTGGCCTTGTAATAGCTATTCATTGGGTTACTTTTTATGGGGCTGTGAAATATGCCAATATTTCGGTAGCCCTTGTTTGCTTTTCTGCAACAGGTTTTTTTACAGCGATATTTGAACCAATCATTCTTAAAAAAAAACTGGTTATCACAGAATTATTACTTGGTATTCTTGCAATATCAGGTATTTATATCATTTTTGATTTTCATCCTCAATATAAAACAGGGATTTTTTTCGGTATTATTTCTGCAATGGGAAGTGCCCTTTTTCCGGTTTTCAACAAACAGCTGCTTTTGAGGTTTACCCCCAGAATTCTGACTTTGTATGAATTAGGGTATGGTTTAATTGGTTTAACAGTTTTGTTGCCATTTTATCTGATGAATTTTCCTGCATCATATTATTTCCCTTCCGCTTCAGATCTTGGTTGGTTGTTGATTCTGGCTGTTTTATGTACTGTTGTAAGTTTTGATCTGCAGCTAAATGCGCTGAAAAAAATATCAGCTTTTACAGCAAATCTCACGTATAACCTCGAACCGGTATATGGTATAATTCTGGCTTTTATATTTTTTCAGGAAAATAAGCTTTTAAGCAATGAATTTTTTATAGGTTTGGGGTTGATATTGCTGGCAATTATATTGCAAATGCTGCGGGTAATCATGCGTCCCAAAGATCACAGGTAAACAATTGTATTTTCAACGGTTGTAAAAGCCTTGAACATGGCGTTTACGCCACAATATTTATCTTCCGATAACTTAACTGCTTTTTCCATTTTAGACTGATCTGCTTTATCAATTTTTATAGTGTAAATAACCTGCACGTTTTTATATATCCTTGGATGCTCTTCGGTAAGCTGTGCATTGACTTTTATGGAAAATTCACTGAAAATTACTTTCATTTTATCTAAAATGGAAACCACATCAATACCGGTACAACCTGCCAGAGATGCCAGCATGAGCCTTTTTGGGCTGGGGCCATCACCGACCCCTTCACTATTTGAATCTGTTATCACTTTGTGGCCGTCAATATGAGATGTAAAAGAATTTCCCTTGGTGTAAATTGCTGTGATATTGTGCGTGTCCATAAGTATAATTAGTGTGAGAAGAAATTACTGCATACAATATTAGTGAAAACAATGAGATTTTTATGATACGAGCCATTATCCGGAATCTGGTATCTGGTATCCCCGTCCGAACGGCGTTCAGTCGGGCGGGCAGCATCCAGTATCCACCATTCTTCCCTATATTTCCACAAATTCTAAAAAAGAATAAAAAACTTATCAAAAATCCGTTAATTTCCCTACCTTCGCCGTCCAAAAATAAGGAATATGGCCAGAGTATGTCAGGTAACAGGAAAGAAACCAATCACAGGTAACAAGGTTTCGCATTCAAATATTAAAACCAAACGCAGGTTTTTACCCAATTTACAAACCAAGCGTTACTTTTTAGCGGAAGAAGATAAATGGGTAACCATGAAAATATCTTCAGAAGCGATCAGAACCATCAATAAGAACGGTTTATATGCTGTTGTTAAAGGGATGCGTGCTGCAGGTGTAAAAATTTAATCAGCGTTTTTTAAAATAAATCAACATGGCAAAGAAAGGAAACAGGGTACAGGTAATTATGGAGTGTACTGAACACAAAACCAGTGGTAAGCCTGGTACAAGCCGTTATATCACTACCAAAAACAAAAAAAATTCTCCCGAGCGTTTGGAGTTAAAGAAATTTAACCCGATCCTTAAAAAAGTAACTGTTCATAAAGAAATTAAATAATCGTTGATTAGTTGAACAGGGATCAGGTATTTACGGGTAAACAAATACTAATAAACAAATAAACCAATAAACAATCATGGCAAAGGCAGCTAAAACCGCGATAAAAACAAAAGATCAAAAAGCAGCAGCGGATGCTAAAAACTGGACTAAAGTGATTAAAACTGTTCGCAGTCCAAAAACCGGTGCATATACTTTTAAAGAAGCGATCATACACAAAGAGAAGATCAAAGATTTTTTAGCTAGCTAAGTTATCTTTCATGAAATGAAATTTAAAGCTGTTCTGTTTATTCAGAATGGCTTTGTTTGTTTAACGGGGATACTAGATACTAGATACTGGATAGATTACCAGGTTTCGAAGTGCTTATCAAGCATCCAGCATCCAGCATCCAGAATCCAGCATCAAGCATCCCCGTCCGAACGGTGTTCAGCCGGGCGGGCAGCATCCGGTTTCAAGCATCATCATCCATTAAAATCATCAATCATGGGCATTTTTGATAAGTTATTCGGTAAAAAAGAACAGAAGGAAACACTTGACCAGGGTTTGCAAAAGACCCGGGAAGGATTTTTTGGAAAGCTCACAAAAGCTATTGCCGGTAAAAGCATAGTAGATGAGGAAGTATTGGATAATTTAGAGCAGGCATTGGTAAGTGCGGATGTTGGTATTGAAACTACGGTTAAAATTATTGAGCAAATAGAAAAAAGAGTTGCCAGAGATAAATACCTCAATACAAAAGAATTAAATGGTATTTTAAAACAGGAAATACAAGATCTGCTGGTACCTGCCATTCAGGATAGCAGTTATATCAATTATGAATTGCCTGCCGGGCATAAACCACATGTGATACTCGTTGTTGGAGTGAACGGTGTTGGAAAAACAACTACCATTGGTAAATTAGCCCATAATTTTTCTTTAGCCGGGAAAACGGTATTATTGGGTGCAGCAGATACTTTCAGGGCCGCCGCGGTTGACCAGCTTACGATATGGAGTGAAAGAACCAATGTTCCGATCGTAAAAAAGGAAATGGGAAGCGATCCGGCATCTGTGGCCTATGATACAATTATCAGTGGTGTTGCAAGAAAATCTGACGTTATCATTATTGATACAGCCGGAAGGCTTCACAATAAAATTCATTTGATGGATGAATTGATAAAAATCAAGAAAGTGATCCAAAAGGTTTTACCTCAGGCTCCACATGAAGTTTTATTGGTGTTGGATGGAAGTACCGGCCAAAATGCACTGGAACAGGCAAAGCATTTTACTGCCGCTACGGAAGTCACAGCATTGGCCATAACAAAACTCGATGGTACTGCAAAAGGCGGAGTGGTACTGGCAATTGCTGATCAGTTTAAAATCCCGGTTAAATTTATTGGGGTTGGCGAAAAAGCTACAGACCTCTTGGTTTTTGATAAACAACAATTTGTTGAAGGGTTGTTTCAGTTGCCTGAATAAAGAAGAGCCCCTAAGAATAAGGGCTCCGTTTACCAAAACTAACTGCTTATGAGAAATGTATATTTTTCGTAATTGTTATACAAAGTACGGATACAAAAATGAATTCTGCTGTTAAGGAATGGCCAAATATGAATTCTAAAATGGATTCGTGATACGTCGTAAATAAAAAATAGGTTTCTTTTATATGAATGAATTGATTTATGAATACAAAGCCATTGCCTGAATAACAAAAGTGCAAGCGGATCAATTCTCATTGTCTTGTCCTTCCTTTGCCGGGATATTAGATGGTATTATGCCGATAGGAAAAAACATTGGACTAAATATTAGTATAATCGGTGTAACTGCTTATCTCCATTCAAACCAAAAGGTGATTTTTGAAGCGTTTCAGTCTTTCTTTTTTACCGGTTCTACCAGGGGAAACTATAAGGCCAATTTTTCAGAAAAATAATTATTCCATTTTAATTGTTGTTCTTTATTTTTTGAATGATCTGTCTCTTCATCATACTTGATTCCCATCTCCCGGTATTTATTTGAAGCTTCTGTTATAATATTTTGGATTAACGGATTAAAATTGGATTTAGTGAATTTTGCAAGTTTATAATTTGCCAGGATTTCCTTCATATTTAAAATGCCAATATTAAAATGCCCTTGCTCGTGAATTAAAAGTTCATCCGTTAACTTATCTTCTTTTGCCCATGATTTTTTTTGGTCCAGTTCCAGAATAATTTCAAACTCACCAATTTTTATCGAATCTCCAAAAACTTTGATCTCCCCGAATTTTGGTTTTAGTTTATAAGATGTAAAAGCTTGAAACGAAGTACTTCTGTCAACTTTTCCGGTAAAATCTGACCAACTTAACTTCCCGCTGGATTCCTGGTTGTTCACAATTATTTTTTGGCAAAACCCTAATAAAGTAATAAGGAAAGAAAGTAATAAAAGATATATTTTTTTATTTTTCATTATGATGAGTGTGTTTAATATTAAGCCGAACCCATGTTTTGGAATAAAGGGAAGCATTGAAAGATTTCAGAAAATAATTACCCGAAAGTCTTGATCAGCAGGATAGCAAATCCGTACAAAACCGTAGAAATAAATATGCCTTTTGAAGTTTTGTCTTTCATAGAATTAATATACATCGTAAACAAAAATGCATTTAATAAAAGAGAAAGTGTGAGTGCAACAGAAAGTGTTTTATGACCGGGTTCAGAACGCATAAAATCAAATGTTTCTCTATAAGTAAATATGCCGAATTTGTATATCTTAAATAAAAGGAGTCCTAATACCGGTGCAATCATACCCATCACAAAGCCAAATGGAAGGCTGTCTTTCTTAAATATCATTTGAATATTTTACTTTTTTCAAGTAATTTTTTTAACGGGTAATTCGTCAGGTCAAATTGCACAGGTACTACACTGGCATAATTATGTGCCAATGCCCATACATCTGTGTCCTTACCTTTATCAAAATTTACAAATTCGCCGGTGAGCCAGTAATATTTTTTCCCGTGCGGGTCCAGGCGTTCATCAAAATCTTCTTCATATTTTGCATAAGCCTGCCTGCAGATCTTAATTCCTTTGATCTCAGTGGGGGGAACAGATGGGATATTAACGTTTAACAACAGGTGCTTATCAATTATTTTTTGCGCCAATATTTTTTTAACGATCGTACTTACAATTTGCCTGGAGGCCGTAAAATCTGCTTCATACCGGTAATCAAGCAATGAAAATCCAATGCTGGGAATTCCTTCTATGGATGCTTCCATTGCAGCCGACATGGTTCCGCTGTATAACACATTGATAGAATGATTGGCTCCGTGATTGATACCGCTTAAACACAAGTCCGGCTTTCTGTGAAGAATTTTATCTACAGCAAGTTTTACACAGTCAACAGGTGTGCCAGTGGTTTGCCATGCCTCAATATCTCCAAAGAGGTTCATTTTATTCATTCGGAGTGGAGAACCGATAGTGATAGCATGTCCCATTCCGCTCTGGGGTTTATCGGGGGCTACCACAACTACTTTTCCAAGATCTTTTACAGCTTCAACCAGGTTTCGTATACCCGGAGATGTTATGTCATCATCATTTGTAATAAGTATGACAGGTTTTTCTTTCTTTTTCGTCATTATTTTTATCTTCCTTATATTTTATTAATTAAACCACCTGAATAATGGCTTAGCTATTTCTGTACGGAAAGGCCAGGGTATGGCAGCAAGTATCAGTAATAAAGCCAATCCAAAGAATAAAAGGATTTTTCTATGTTTGGCAGCATCGGTGGAAGCTTTTTTTACTGATGTTCTGCCAACATGTACCAACACCCATGCAATGATCATCATTAGTGCATGCTCAACAGTAAAAAACCTGTCGGTTGTATTTTTCATTACCGGTCCCATTCCGCTTTTCAGTTTATCGAACCAGGCATTTGAAAAGTATAAAATAAGCCCTAATAATAATTGTACATCACAACCGATCATAAATAAAAGGTTGCTCCTGTTGTCATTTAAACTATACGGTCTTTTGCTCATTACACCACTCAAGGCATTCATGATTGTCCATAACCCAAAAAGCAAAATAGCCCAACGGAGTATATTATGTAATACGAGAATTGTTTGCATATTATTGTTTTGCAGCAAAAATAAGCACTGACAGGTTAAAATTTGATATAATACCATCTTGATTTAATATGTAGCCCAAAGGACTATGTTTAAATCTTAGAGGGTATTATGCCGATCGATAACAACATTGGACTAAATAATAGTATAATCGGTATTATTTACCTAATTGGATAAGCAGTGAAAGTTTATATTGTCTAGTACGGTTTTTTACATAATTGCCCTGGAACCCGGGAATAGAAAGGTTATCGGAAGTAGATTTTAATTTTATTTTTCTGGCCTGTCGTTTCAGGTCATATGCTTTGTTGGAAAAAACGATACTAGTGAGTGCAACTCCTAATCCAACTACCGCTCCTATAGCACCAATCGTAATCTCCTTGTTATATTTTCTGGCTGGAATTTGTGTAAAATTCCCGTTTATATCATAAATAGTCTGTGGTTCTGCCAACTCATTCTCAATCAGTCCGTAAACCATTGTGCCAATTCCAAATGCAGCAATTACAGGCCCAGTTGCGACCATAATTGTAGAAATCGTTCTGGCATTACGAGATTTTTTCATCAATTCATCATATGATCCCGTTTCCTGTGCAAAGGAAGAAATAGTAATGAACGATAATACCAACAGTGTAAATGTTTTTTTCATTAATTAATTTTGGGGGTAAAGATAAATTAATATCCTAATACAGTATGTGCCAGGTACATATTAAATTAGATCACCGACTATTATCAGCTATTACAGCTAACATGGTTCACTTTCTGATAGAACAATAGTTGAAAACGATCATCGAAAAATAAATTTTGCATAACTAAACTATTTAGTATATTTGTACTAATCAAATTAGTTAAATCATGTCCAGAGCCGGATTAAACCTCAAATACCTGCGCAAACTACGTGGTTGGACGCAGGAAGAATTTGCCAACAAATTAAACATTAAGCGTTCGTTGATCGGTGCATATGAAGAAGAGCGAGCCGATCCAAGACTCGATGTACTTGAGATCGTTGCTGATATGTTTAAATTAAGCCTCGATGAATTGTTGCTTAAGGATGTTAGTAATACAAACAACGCTGGCAGCAGTTATCTAATGAAACGCAGGCAACAAAAAATGATGTCGGCAGACAGGAATCTCATTCACTTTGTTCCGGTAAAAGCTGCAGCAGGATACCTTGCCAGTTATGCCGATAGCGAGTTTATTGATGAACTGAATACTTTTACTTTACCCATGCTGAGTGGTGGAAATTACCGGGCTTTTGAAATTATTGGCGATAGTATGCTTCCAACTCCCAGTGGAAGTATCATTGTTGGCGAAAAGATAGAATCATTGGATGATGTTAAAAACAGCCTGGCGTACATAGTCGTAAGCCGTAATGAAGGAATCGTATATAAGAGGATCGTAAAGAACAACCGCAGTAAGAGCAAAGTGTCTCTGGTAAGCGATAACCCCACATACCAGCCATACCAGGTAAATTCAGAAGATATTGTAGAATTATGGCAGGCACAGGTAGTTATTGGTAAAGTTGCCCAACAACAAAGATGGGATGTAAATTCTTTGGCAAATCTTGTTAATAACTTGCAGGACCAGGTAAGCACATTAAAGAAGAAAATGAACTAAAATGCATAATAATAATTTAAGCAAAACAGATACATCGATTAATAATTAAAAAACAAATGTTATGATCAAGTTACAGATTGTAGGCAATCTTGGAAAAGATTGCATCGTAAAAGAAGTGAATGGAAAAAATGTTATCAATTTCAGTGTGGCACATTCTGAAAAGTACAAAGACAGCCAGGGAAACCCTAAGGAAAAGACTACCTGGGTTGAGTGTGCTTACTGGACTGATAAAACAGCCGTAGCGCAATATCTTACAAAGGGTAAGACCGTTTACGCTGAGGGGGCTCCCGAAGCAGATGCTTACACAAATAAAGAAGGCCAGGTAGCGGGTACATTGCGCATGCGGGTACAAAATATCCAATTGCTTGGAGGAAATGCAGAAACCCAGCAAGGCCAGGGTTATAATCAGGGAAATGTAAGCAACGCAGGTTCAGGATTGGCACCGGCTGTAAAAACACAGCCTGCAATGCAAAGTGTTTCTACAGATGATGACCTGCCATTTTAATTTCAAAACACTTTATTAAATTAACTTAGCTTCTCTTTTGAGAAGCTTTTTTTATGATTAGGCGTAGTTGAGATAAGTAACAGGAATGAGAATAAACCCATCGCTTCTTACTCAGTATAGGGTTATGAAGTATGGCCCCCGGAAAAAAATGTGCCTGCCCCGACGAGCATCGCGGATCTCAGGGTTAAGAAAATTTAAATATTGGCGATAAAAATGAAATTGATGTTAGGGAAGTTTGGAAATATTCTTAGCGGGTAAGTCCCACAATAGCCTGGTTAAATTCAACTGTTGTGACTGATTTCATTTTAGCCAGACTTTAAATTTTTACCATGTCCTGAGAGCGAAGTGATATCGGGAGCTTTTTTTTCCGAAGCCCTTGATTTTTGCTTCCTTTAACAAGGTTCCGCTTATTGCGGGATCAAGGAAAAGAAGAATATAAAATTCAATAAGTTAGCAGTTTGTTACTAAGAGAAAAAAAGTAGGATGTAACAAATAATTAGTAAAAAAAATATAAAGCATTTTCCTAACTCAGGTTAATAGTATATACTCATGATCAGAAAAAAAAATTTAGCAGTAATCATCGCCGTTTTTTTCCATTTTCAAATATTTGCCCAACAAAATTTTGTGCAATACGTTAATCCGTTTATCGGTACAGGTGGCCATGGCCATACATACCCTGGAGCTACGCTTCCTCATGGAATGGTGCAACTTAGCCCCGATACCCGAATGGATGGCTGGGATGGATGTGGTGGCTATCATTATTCTGATAGTTTTATTTATGGATTTTCTCATACACACCTCAGCGGAACCGGTGTAAGTGATTACGGTGATATCTTATTGATGCCGATGAATGGCAAACCTTCAGCAAATAATAAAGTATATGGCTCAACTTTCAACCATAAAAAAGAAAAGGCATCAGCAGGTTATTACAGTGTATGGCTGGATGATGATAATATTCAAACAGAATTTACTGCAACAGAAAGAGTAGGATTTCATCATTATACATTTTCATCTGCAATGTTGAATAATATTATCATAGACCTGAAGCATAGAGACGAAGTGATTGAATCATCTCTCGTGATAGAAGATAGTGTAACGGTATCGGGCCTTCGCAGAAGTAAGGCATGGGCAAATGATCAGTATGTATTTTTTGTGATGAAATTTTCAAAACCTGTTAAAAATAATGGAATATGGCAAGACACTGTTTTGTCAGAGCAATTGAAATCTTCTGTGTCTAAAAATATAAGGGCTTATTTTCAATTTGACCTTTCTAAATCCATGGATGTTTATGTGAAAGTGGCTATATCGGCAGTGAGCATTGATGGAGCAAAAAGAAATATGGAAAGGGAAATGCCGGACTGGGATTTTTCTGCGGTAAAATCAAACGCAGAAAAAAAATGGGATACAGAATTGTCAAAGATCGAAGTGAAAAGTACCGATGAGAATAAATTGAAAATATTTTATACAGCCTTATATCATACTGCCATAGTACCAAATATACATATGGATGTGGATGGGCAGTACCGGGGCCGGGATAATAAGATACATACAGCAGCAGGGTTTACTTATTATTCGGTTTTTTCACTTTGGGATACTTACCGTGCCGCACACCCGTTGTATACCATCATAGATCAGGTACGTACATTGGATTACATAAAAACTTTTTTAATACAGTACCAACAAGGTGGGCGTTTGCCCGTGTGGGAACTGGCAAGCTGCGAAACAGATTGTATGATCGGTTATCATAGTATACCCGTTATTGTTGATGCATATGCCAAGGGGATAAAAGATTTTGATACAAAACTTGCCCTGGAAGCAATGAAAAAAAGTGCAACATGGGATCATCTGGGATTACCCGCATACATAAAGAACGGATTATTGGAGGTTGATGATGAATCTGAAAGTGTAAGTAAAACACTGGAGTATGCATACGATGACTGGTGCATAGCCATGTTTGCTAAAATGACAGGTAATGAAACAGATTACATATCATATTATAAGCGGGCTCAGTATTATAAAAATGTATTGGATACCAAAACAGGTTTTATGAGGCCAAGAAAGAACGGCGATTGGTTAAATTCTTTCGATCCCCGTGAAGTGAATAATAATTTTACCGAAGCAAACAGTTGGCAATATTCTTTTTATGTACCACAGGATATTGGCGGTTATTTAAAACTTATCGGCGGTGCAAAAAAACTGGAACAGAAGTTGGATAATTTATTTGCAGCTCCTTCACAAACAACAGGAAGAGATCAGAGCGATATTACCGGTTTGATAGGCCAATATGCACATGGTAATGAACCCAGTCATCACATCATTTATCTGTATAATTATACCAATAAGCTATATAGAACCCAGGAATTGGTGCATACCGTTATGACAGAAATGTATAAGAATGAACCCGACGGGCTTATTGGAAATGAAGATTGCGGACAAATGAGTGCATGGTATGTATTGAGTGCATTGGGCTTTTATCCGGTAACTCCGGGATCAACTAAATACATGATCGGTTCTCCTCTATTCAGTCTGGCAGAGATACATTTGGAAAATGAGAGGTCATTTGTTATAAATGCCCCTGATGTAAGCGATAAAAATTTTTATATAAAAAGCGCATTGCTAAGTACTACGGCTTCACTGATGCCTAAAAAATGGGAGTTGCCATATTTACATCATGCAGATATAGCCAATGGAGGTCTTGTTACTTTTATGATGGGGGATAAACCTTCCAATACATTCTCAAACAAAAATATAGCCACAGCAATTACAGATAAAGAAAAAAATATTGTCTTGAACCCGGTTATCCATGGTGGAGGAATTCCATTTAAAAATAAAAAGCTGGTTTCGATATCATCTGTTCAAAAAAATATAAATATCTATTATAGTATTGATGGTTCAGAACCTTCTGCTAAAAGTAAAAAATATGTAAAACCTTTGATCTTTGATTCTTCAGTTACTTTAAAAGCAATTGCAATTGATGAGAAAGGAATGAGCAGTTTTATCACTACTTCAAAGTATAAAAAGATCAGTCATAATTGGACCGTTCAATACAATTCCAACTATGAGCAACAATATAATGGGGGAGGTTTCGATGGCTTGATTGATGGCATCATGGGTACAACGGACTGGCATAAGGGAAACTGGCAGGGTTTTCAAAAAACAGATATGGATGTTATCATTGATCTGAAAAAAATCAGAACTGTTTCCGGCATTGTTACAACTTTTTTGCAGGATACCCGTGCGTGGATCGTTATGCCGAAAGAAATAGTGATCGAAACTTCAACAGATGGGAAAAAATTCACACAATTATATAGCGGTAAGGAATTTCTGTACATTGATAATCTTGAACCTCAGGTAATGGAAATTGAGCCAAGTTTTATTCCTGTAACAGCAAGGTATATCCGCATAAAAGCCATTCAGTTTGGAAAGCTACCTGACTGGCATTTAGGTGCCGGCGGGGATACCCATATATTTGTGGATGAGATAAGGATTGAATAAAAATGTGGCTGTTTAAAATGCCTTACTGAACTGTCATCCCGAGGAACGAGGGATCTTTCCGGGATAACAAATCTCAACTGATTTTTCCTGTTTTCCGGAATAAAAAAACAGGCTACCTTTTTGAGATAGCCTGTTTTTTATAAAGGCTTAATTATTTTATGAAGTTGGTTCAACCCTTCCTAATTTTCTTCCAAATACAACCACATGAATTGCTGCAAAAATGATTGAAACATAAAATAAGGTTCTGTCTGTGTCAAACCCAACGGTATATTGATGTAAGATTCCTGCAATGATCAGTAAAAGACAAAGAGCCAGGCTGGTATACCGGGCTATCCGCATACCTTTTCTATTGTTGGTGCCATTACCTAAGTGACTGTTCTTAGCACCATAAACCAGATAGATATCCATACCGATCAACATCCATACCAGTAAACGTATCCACGTATCCATGGGAAGAAATACCATCATAAAAAGACATACAACAATACCTAATATAGGAACAAGCGGAACCATTGGTGTTTTGAACGCCCTCGGAAGTTCAGGCATCTTTTTGCGCATGACCCATACTCCGATACAAACTAAAATAAATGCGAAAAGTGTTCCGATACTTGTCATTTCTCCTACAACCCTTGCCGGAACGAAGGCAGCAAACAGGCTTACAAAAACCATGAATAATAAATTACTTTTTGCAGGTGTTTGCGTTTTAGGGTTAACGGTAGAGAATATTCTTGGTATCAGTCCATCTTTACTCATACTAAAGAAAACACGCGTTTGTCCCATTAACATAACCAGAATTACAGAAGCATAACCTGCAAGGATTGCCACAACGATAGCACGGTTTAACCAGGGATAATCAGGTTGAATAACTCCCGCAGCATCGGCATTGGTTCCCATATGATCAATAGCGATGGCAACAGGTGCAATTCCATCTTTGCCGGCAAAAGTAGTATAGCTGGTTACGCCTGTCATTACATGAGCAAAAAGTATGTATAATACCGTGCAAATAGCCAATGAACCTAAAATTCCGATCGGCATATCTCTCTTGGGATTTTTTGCTTCCTGGGCCGCAGTGCTTACTGCATCAAAACCTATATATGCAAAGAAAACGATCGCAGCAGCTCGAATGATTCCACTAAAACCAAATTCGCCAAATGTTCCACTGTTATCAGGAATATATGGTGTATAATTCGTGTTGTTAATATACTTCCATCCCAGGAAAATAAATACAAGCACAACTGTAATTTTTAAACCAACAATCACCGCATTTACATTGGCACTTTCCTTTGTGCCTTTAATTAATAATAAACTCATTAAAACAATGATAAATACGGCTGGCAGGTTGATGATACCACCATCCCATGGACCAACCGTGAGACTTTGCGGTAAATGAATATCAAAACCTTCCAGAAATTTAACCAGGTACCTGCTCCAGCTGATACCAACAGTGGCAGCACCAACTGCATATTCCAGTACCAGGTCCCAACCAATGATCCAAGCAATGAATTCACCCATGGTTGCATAAGAATAAGTGTATGCACTTCCTGCAACGGGTATCATAGACGCAAATTCTGCATAACATAAACCGGCAAAAAGGCAACCCAATGCTGCAACAACAAATGACAAGGTAATAGCAGGCCCTGCATGATTGGCTGCTGCCATACCGGTAATAGAAAATAAACCGGCGCCGATTATGGCACCAATTCCTAAAGCAACCAGGCCACCACTACCCAGTGTTCTTTTAAGGGTATGGGTTCCTGTTTCTTGGGCTTCATTCATTAAAGCCGCCATTGGTTTTCTCACAAATAAACTCATAATTGTGTAGGTTTTTATTAGTAATGGAAACGGAAAATAAGCAATAAATCTTTATTAATGCAACCATTGATACATTTTTCCCCAACTGTTTGTGCACAACAAGCATTAAATCATATATTGCAAAACTAATTTGTTACTATGCATAAAGGGAGTTCCAAAAAGAACAGGCTTACTTTATATATCGGAATTGCTTTGATCATTGGTATTTTGACTGGATTCATTTTAAACAAGCAATATGTTGGTACGGAAAACAATCGTATCATGAATGCTGAAACGCAACAAAAATTATTGCGGGATAAAATGAAACACTATGAAACACCGGTTGATACCATTTCTTTTCAGTTCTTATCTAAACTGAAAGACGAGCTTACTGCAAAAAAGAAAGCTGCTGAAAAAGCGATCCTGGATTACAGCACCAATACAAACGGTGTTGATAAAATGCTCTTTTATTCTGACTCAATTAAAAAAATTAATAATCAAATCGCTTTATTGCTTGACACAGCAAGTACTGGGTATAAAGCGTTGCTGAAGCAAAAAGAATTTGTTGATGCCCAAAAAGGAGAAAGTTTAAAAGCAAGGGATAAAAAACTCGAATGGTTCAGCTTGCTTGCAGACGTCTTCATACGGCTCATAAAAATGATCGTGGCTCCACTTGTATTTACTACTTTGGTAGTAGGGGTTGCTAAATTAGGGGATATAACAGCGGTTGGCAGAATAGGCGGAAAAACATTATTATGGTTTATTTCTGCTTCGTTGATGAGTTTGGTGCTGGGAATGCTGTTGGTTAATTTCTTTGAACCGGGAAGTAATATGCATTTAACTTTACCGGATAGTGTGGCAAACATCGGTATCGACAAAGCCGCACTGAGTGTTAAAGATTTTTTCTACCATGTTTTCCCGGCCAGTTTCATTGATGCAATGGCAAAGAATGAGATTCTGCAGATAGTTGTTTTTTCACTTTTTTTTGGTGTGGCCGCTGCTGCATTGGGACATATAACCGGGCCGGTCATTAAAGCCCTTGATGCCATTGCACACATTATTTTAAAAGTTACCGGTTATGTAATGCACTTTGCACCTGTAGCAGTTTTTGGTGCCATGACCTCAATCATCGCAAAACAAGGATTAGGGATTTTAAAAACCTATTCTATTTTTATTGGTGAATTTTATTTAGGCCTGGTATTGTTATGGATCATCCTGATCTTTGCAGGCTTCTTGTTTATTAAAAAAAGAGTGTTTACGCTATTACAAAGAATAAAAGAACCCATCATGCTGGCCTTTAGTACTTCCAGCAGTGAAGCAGCATTTCCTAAGACAATGATGGAACTGGAACGCTTTGGTTGTAAAGACAAAATCGTAAGTTTTGTATTACCATTAGGCTATTCTTTTAATCTCGATGGGAGTATGATGTATATGACATTTGCATCAATATTTATTGCACAGAGTTATGGAATTCACCTGGACTTCCCAACACAGATAAGTATGTTACTTGTATTGATGCTTACCAGTAAAGGCATTGCAGGAGTGCCAAGAGCTTCACTGGTTGTCATTGCAGGTACGTTGGCAACTTTTAATATTCCGGAAGCAGGCATTGCATTATTGATCGGTATTGACCCTTTATTAGATATGGGACGCAGTGCAACAAATGTTGTAGGCAACAGCATTGCTACTGCTGTTGTAAGTAAATGGGAAGGAGCACTTGAAGATTAATATTAAAACCTACGAAAAATAAAACTGAAACTAAGCCGGCATGATAAAGCATTTTGTTTTTTTACTTTTATTCATATCTGGAATTACAAATTCCTTTGCACAGGATTCAATTTCTTTGAATTTAATTAATCAGTATAAACAGGAAATTGTGAATGGAGACATTTCAATAAATGGGTTGTTATATACTACAGATAAAATTGGTAATGTCAATATCAATTTACCTGTTGGCGATTCAATTGGTATTCTTATAGTTGGATATGATATGAAAATGATCGCTAAAAAGGATATACCCAAATCTGCTCAGATAATATTGAATAAAAAATTCTCCTGGACCGATCTGTTAACTCCCATGTTTTATATTCTATATGGCGGGATATGGCTTTTGCTTTTTATAATATTCGCTGAAACCGGTTTATTTATCGGGTTCTTTTTTCCCGGCGATTCTTTGTTGTTTGTTGCAGGAATACTCAGTACTTCATTGGTTGATTCAATTTCATTGAATACCGGAAGTGATTTCATTAACCTGCTGATCATTTCCGGTTTGTGTATTATTGCCGGCATTTTAGGCAATACTGTTGGGTATATGACCGGTCGAAAAGTAGGCCCTGCCATGTTTAACTGGAAGGATAGACTATTGTTTAAACAAAAGTACTTACACCAGGCAAAAGATTTTTATGATAAGCATGGTGGAGGCGCCATTGTATTTGCCCGTTTTCTTCCTTTTGTAAGAACTTTTGCACCCATTGTAGCAGGTATTGTAAATATGGATAAAAAGAAATTTAGCTTTTACAATATTATAGGTTGTATTGCATGGGTGGTTTCTATGCTTTTTATAGGGCACTATTTAAATGCTTTTACAAAAAAACAATTTGGCATTGATCTCGAAAAACACCTGGAAGTTATCGTGATAGGTATTGTGTTGTTTACTACAGCTCCGGTTTTATTTAAATTATTTTTCGGCAAAAAGAAAACCAATACTTCTTTTTAATCTTCTTGCATGCAGAAGTCTTCAACCTCTATTTTTAATATTTCTGTACTCGTGGCAGCTCTGGGATATTTTGTAGATATATATGACCTGCTGTTATTTAGTATCATTCGTATTCCAAGCCTGCAATCATTGGGTTTGTCCAAAGCACAGATCACAACTGATGGAGAAGGTATCATTATCTGGCAAATGGTTGGCCTCCTTATTGGCGGAATCATTTGGGGTGTTATGGGTGATAAAAAAGGAAGATTAAGTGTTTTGTTTGGTTCTATCATTTTATATTCCCTTGCTAATATTGCCAATGGATTTGTTCAAAATGTTGATCAGTATAAGTTGATACGTTTTATTGCAGGCGTTGGACTTGCGGGTGAATTAGGCGCGGGCATCACTCTTGTTTCCGAATTGATCTCGAAAGAAAAAAGAGGCATTGCCACTTCAATGGTAGCAGGAATTGGAATTACAGGCGCAGTCGTTGCATTTATAATGAAAGAAAATTTCCATTGGCGAACCTGTTATTTTATCGGGGGAGGATTGGGTTTATTATTATTGGTATTACGTATTTCTGTTTTTGAATCAGGCATGTTTCAACAGGTTAAAAAACTGGAAGTACAACGCGGAAATTTTTTCATGCTATTTACAAATGCCAACAGATTGAAGCGCTATTTACTGAATATTTTTATCGGGCTTCCAACCTGGTTAGTCATTGGGGTGCTGGTTACTTTCTCCGATAAATTTGCTGAAGAAATGGGAATCAGGGAAAAAATTGATCCGGGTAAAGCCATCATGTATGCGTATGCTTCCATTGCCGCAGGCGATATCCTGATTGGTTTCGTGAGTCAATGGTTGCGAAGCAGGAAAAAAGCTTTGTTTATCTTTTATGGGATCACAATTATATTTATGATCTTATTTTTTACTGCACAATGGAATGGTACGGCTAACCGTATGTATTGGATTTGTGCCGGACTTGGCTTTGGTACTGGCTTTTGGGCCATTTTTGTAACCATGGCTGCCGAACAGTTTGGTACCAACCTGCGTGCAACTGCAGCTACAACTATACCCAATATGGTAAGGGGTATGCTCGCAATATTTATTTTGCCGTTGTTTAAAGTTGTTAGGAATGCTACAGATTATTATACGGGTGGTTGGGTAATAACTGTAATTGTTATGCTTATTACTATCATAGCGGCTTTGTTCATACAGGAAACGTTTGGAAAAGATCTTGATTATATTGAAACTTAATTTGAAATATTGTGCCTAAGATACTTGTTATACGATTTTCATCTATCGGGGATATTGTTCTCACTACCCCTGTTTTCCGCTGTATCAAAAAGCAAATGACGGATATAGAACTTCATTTTGTTACAAAACTGAATTACAAAATTGTTACTGCTCATAATCCGTATATTGACAAATTTCATTATTTCGATAATGACCTTTCCCTTCTGATAAAAGAACTGAAAAAAGAAAATTATGATTATGTGGTAGACCTCCAGAATAATGTAAGAAGCCTTAAGATAAAATGGGCATTGCGTAAAAGATCTTTTACCATTGATAAACTGAATTTGGAAAAATTTCTGCTCACGGAGCTCAATATTAATATCATGCCCGGTATTCACATTACGCAAAGAAGTTTAAAAACTGTAGAACCCTTGGGTGTTACTGATGATGGCCTCGGACTAGATTATTTTATTCCTGAAAAAGATATTGTTAGTGAAAACGATATTCCTACCTCTCATATAGCGGGCTTTATTGCTATTGTTATCGGGGCTACTTATTTCACAAAAAAACTACCGGTACATAAATTAAAAGAATTGTGCAGAAAGATTCAGCATCCTGTAATATTGTTGGGAGGAAAGGAAGATGCTGCAGCCGGAGAAGAAATTGCATCAACTGACAATGTTAAGATTTACAATGCCTGTGGTAAATTTAATCTCAATGAATCAGCAGACCTGGTAAGGCGATCTAAGCTTGTAGTTTCACATGACACCGGTTTACAATACATAGCATGTGCATTTCAAAAACCACTTTTGGCTATATGGGGCGGCACTTCTCCAAAATTGGATGTAGAACCATATTATGGAAAAATATTTATGGAAAGACAAACCAGGCCGGTGTATGAAAATATTTTATTGAACCTGCCCTGCCAGCCATGCAGCAAATTCGGTACACATAGCTGCCCCTTGGAACACTTTAATTGTATGGAAAAACAGGATATGGATACCATTCTTCAAAAGATACATGACAGATTGAAAAAATAAATGGCCTGAAAGGGCTTAAAGCTTGTAAACCTTAGTTCGGGATAAGAAACAAAGAGAAATTTGATTTCTATCAATTGGAATGTTATGAATTTAAGAGTAAAGAACTAATGCTGAAGTTACAGGAGTACAAAAGATGATTAAAGCTATATGGCAGGAACGGGCTGTAATCCCCGCCCGTACCGAACGGTACGTTCGGGCGGGGTTCCTGCCTTGACTTTTTTGCTACTTTTTTTGTTAAGAAAAAAAGTTGAGAACAACAAGTAATTAGTATCTAACAACTTATAAAATATCTTATCCCGAACTCAGGTTATTAATTTAAAGGCTTCAAATATTTGGGTACTTTTTTGATTTTTATATATCATACTTATCAAAAAAATTACTTTCAGATCAAGTGAATCAATAAATAATAATCTAATGCACACTCTGGAAGATTTAGAGATCTATAATCTTTCTCAAATATTTAGTGATAAGATATGGGTGATTGTAGAAAAATGGAATAAGTTTGCCCAGTTCGGTATTGGAAAGCAAATTACAAATGCTGCAGATTCAATCTCATCGAATATTGTTGAAGGGTACGGCAGATTTTTTATAAAAGAAAATATTAATTTTTGTTTCTACAGCAGAGGATCAATTTTAGAAACAAAAAATTGGTTGTTAAAATCAGTAAACAGAAATTTAATCCCTAAAGATGAATACATCGGACTTTTGACCGAACTTGAAATAATTCATAAAAAACTTAACGCCTATATAAAAGTTTTAAAACTAAACTTAAATAAACAAAAAGTTCTTGCAAATGGAACTAATAAACCCCGTCCGAACGGACGTTCATCCGGGCGGGCATTAAACTAATAAACAATAACTCATGAAGCATGCATATATTTTCCCCGGACAAGGTTCTCAATTTAGTGGTATGGGAAAGAATCTTTATGATACTATAAAATCAGCCAAAGAATTGTTTGAACAGGCTAATGAAACTCTTGGCTTTCGTATCTCCGACATTATGTTTTCCGGCACTGATGAAGAATTAAAACAAACAGCAATCACTCAGCCCGCCGTTTTCATTCATTCTGTTGCTGCATATAATAGTATTGAAAATACTTTACCGGATATGGTTGCCGGGCATTCGTTGGGAGAATTTTCTGCTTTAGTTGCCAATAAGACATTAAGTTTTGCCGATGCATTACAATTGGTCTCAATCAGGGCAAAAGCCATGCAACATGCCTGCGAAATACATCCATCAACAATGGCAGCAGTATTGGGAATGGATGATGAAGAAGTAGAAGAAATATGTCAGCATATTGCCAATGAAAGCGGCGAAATAGTTGTTGCGGCTAATTATAATTGTCCCGGGCAATTAGTGATCAGCGGGTCTTTACAAGGAATTGAGATCGCTTGTGAAAGATTAAAAGCTGCCGGTGCAAGAAGGGCTTTAGTACTTCCTGTTGGTGGCGCATTTCATTCACCACTGATGCTTCCTGCAAAAGAAGAGCTTGAAGCTGCCATCAACATGACTTTATTTAGCAAGCCCATCTGTCCGGTTTATCAGAATATATCTGCTGAAGCAATCAGTGATCCGGCTTTAATAAAACAAAATTTAATTGCTCAGTTGACCGGACCTGTAAAGTGGACACAATCTGTGTTGGCAATGGTAGCTGGTGGTGCCACTAATTTCACAGAATGCGGCCCCGGAAAAGTATTGCAGGGACTGGTATTAAAGATCAATAAAGAAATGATTGTAGATGGTGTGAACTAAAAAAGAGATGACATCTTTTTTCTTAGTGAAACATTCTACATGCGAAAAGATGTCATCTCTTTTTTTAAAGCTTATAAGGTATCAATCCTCTGATTCCCATATCTACAACTGCATCTCCATCTGAAGGATCAAAAGTTCCGGGACCAAATACTTCTCTCCATTCAAAGCTTTTGTTAATTGATAAAGAAACGATGATGGTAATATCTGATGTTTCTGTTCCGGTAATTACTAATGGTGCTGCAAACTGTCCTGTTACCAGGCAAGAGCCTTGGGGTATCGGTGATGTTGCAAAAATAGGATTAGGCACTGTGGTAGCTCCCGGAGGCGCCTGGCCGGTACTTACAAAACTTCCAAAACCCGGCACAACTGTTTCAAATCCCCAAAAACCCTGATCTTTATTTGCATTCACAGTAATGATTGAATCTTTTATTTTAAATTTTGAAACATATGTTCGATAGCCTATAAAAGAAGCAAGTGTAGCATTAAACATTTGGCCTCCTGATTTGAACTTAACATTATAATTCTGGTAAGCCAATGAAACCCGCAGCCAATTATATGTTCCTGCAGCAAAGGATTTTATAGGAATGCTTAAGAATGTTTCATTATTACCTTTGAAGGTTGATTTACTAAAATCAATGGCATTCAGACCACCAACAGTTGTTTCTGGTGCTTTATATAAAACTGCACCTGCACCTAAGCCGGTAAACTGGTCAGGAGTCATTTCAAGATAATGTGCACTCATTACATTAAACAGTGGAGACTGGGCATCATTTCCTGCAGCTATTCCAACAGGTTGTCCTAAAGCATTCAACCTTACTTGTGTTGAATCAAACTTAAATACAAAATTAATTTTAGGACCTGCACTAACAACATCTGTTGATGATTTTTTACAGGAACTCATTGCTATTAATATGCATGCTGGTAAAACAAAAAATTTAGTAATATTCATACAGTTTTTTTTAAAGTTAACTTTATAAACTAAAGTAAATAATTTTTATTGCAGGTATAACTGTTAATAAAATGGGAAATAAAAACAGGCTATTCATTTCTGAAAGCCTGCTTATTATAATATCAAAATAAATCTACCAACTTCCACTTGCGCCGCCGCCGCCAAATCCACCGCCGCCAAATCCACCAAATCCACCGCCACCTCCTGAACTTCCACCACCGCCACTCCAACCACCACCACGGCCACCACCCAACAGGTCACTTAAAATCATCGGGCCTAAAACATTACGATAACCACGCCTGCTCATGAATCCACCGTTACGTCCACCACCGCCCCTGCTGGATATCAGCAGAAATACAATAATGAAAATAATGAAAATTAATTTCCCTATCCCCCCACTCTTTGATTTTTTCTGCCGGGGTGTATTGTATTCACCTTTAACTGCTTTGATGATCGCATCGGTACCTTGATCAATTCCACGATAATAATCATCACCCTTGAAATTAGGAACGATGATGTCATTAATAATATGGCTTGATGCAATATCTGTTAACCCTCCTTCTAATCCATAACCCGGAGAAATATTTAATTTTCTATTATTTTTATCTACACATATCAATAATACCACTCCGTTATTTTGCTTTCCTCCAACACCCCAGCTTGTGCCCAATTCAGTTGCTGCATCTGCAACATCATATCCATCTAGACTAGGTACAATTACAACAGCAATTTGGGTTGAAGTGGAATCATCTATTTGTACGAGTTTATTCTCGAGGCTTTGTTGTTGATCTTGTGTTAGAGTAGATGTAAAATCATTTACCAGTCTGGGAGGAGATGGAGGAGTTTTAATTGTTTTCTCCATCGAAAATTTATTCCCTTGCTGAGCATACAGCATGAGTGAACTAAAAAACAATATTAATATACAGGATAATTTTTTCATTGATTTAATCAGAAGTTCATTATTTTCCGAAAACGATATCGTCCGGTAATTCATTTTTATCTTCTGTAGCTATATATGGAAATTTTTCACACAGGGTTTCTCCAATATGAGTAATGCAATGTATTATGCCATCAACCAGGTTATTATTTTTGAAATTATGAAGCATTGACTTTACTTCATTTTCCCAATATGCAGTTCCCACTTGTTCATGAATTCCTTTATCGCCGTATAATGCCAGCTCTTTGTGTTTCGTGGCAATATATAGCAATACCCCGTTTTGGTGGTGTGTTTCATCCATTTCCAATTTGTAAAATATGAGTGCCGCCCTTTCCAATGGATCAACCAATGGATTTTTTGATTCTACATAAATTCTGATTTCACCACTGGTTCTTTTTTCACCATTGCGAATAGCTTCTATTATCCGTGATTGCTCATCAACAGTAAAAAAATCATTCTTCTTATTAAAAATGGAAAATATGCCCACGTAAATAAAATAATTTAAAATTTAATTTCTACCGCCTTATTCGTTCCGCTATCAGATTGAAAGCCTTCTTTAGGAGCAAAACCAAAAATACCTGATATTAATTTTGTAGGAAAACTTTTTACAGAACTGTTATATTCTGCAATGGTGCCATTAAAATTTTTTCTGGCTACTTTTATTCTTCGCTCTGTTCCTTCTAATTGTACCTGCAAATCTGAAAATGCTTTGGTTCCTTTTAAGTCAGGATATTTTTCAACTGTTATCATCAACCTGTTTGCTACCCCGGCCAATTCGTCCTGCGCCGCAGTTTGCTGATTGTATTTTTCTGCAGTTAAATCACCGGAAACATTTAAAGCGGTTGCATTAGATCTTGCTTCTATTAGTTTTTGCAAAGTATTCTGTTCATAATCTGCACCACCTTTTACTACATTCACTAAACTAGGAATGAGATCCAGCCTTCGCTGATATGTATTCTGAACCTCATTCCAATGCAGCTTTACTTTTTCCTCTTTTTTGACAAGAGCATTATAAGTAACGATTAAAAAGATTCCCAGAAGAATAATTATTCCTCCAATTATATAACCCGAAAAGCGTTTATTCTTCATTTGAATGATATTCTTTCTCCCGGATTATTTTTTCATATCGTCAAAATTGACGTCTACTTTCTTTTCTGCTCCGGCATCTGCCTTAAATCCTTCTTTAGCTTTAAAACCAAATAATCCACCGAGGATATTCATTGGGAAAGACCTTACTTTAGTATTGTAGGTATTGATCTCTTCGTTGAAAAGTTTACGTGAATTTTTAATATTGTTTTCAATACCTTCCAACTGACTTTGAAGTTTTGCAAAACCTTCTGTAGCTTTTAGCGTAGGATATGCTTCTACTGTAGCTAACAAACGGCTCAAAGAACCACTTAATTGACCTTGAGCAGCCTGGAATTCAGCAATTTTTTCCGGTGTAAGATTATCTGCATTGATATTTACACTGGTGGCTTTTGCCCTAGCTTCTACTACTGCAGTAAGCGTACTTTGTTCAAAATTAGCAGCTCCTTTCACAGTATTAACTAAATTTCCGACAAGGTCTGAACGATTTTGATATTCTGTCTGAACATTGTTCCAGGCTTTTTTTACACTTTCATCCTGTTTTACCAATCCATTGTAACCATTACAACCTAAGAAGCCAACAATTACAACAATTGCCAATACAATTAATAATCCTGAACGTTTCATGTTTTTTATTTTTTATGATTAAGGTGATAAAATTAGTGATTTCTATATGAATTGAAACTTAATTATAGTACAAATGGCGAATATTGGTAAAATGACAAGTCATTAACGAAAAATAATTGTTTGCAACGGCTTAAAAGATTTTAATACCCCGCTTTTGCACCTCCGATATTTTCCACCGGGTGCCAGGTTGTTTTTATTTCCTGCAAATCCATAATAAAATAAGGCGATTGTCCTTCATCAGAAGCCCATTTCACCTTATCATACAATACCACACGTTTTACATTTGCTGCAGATTTTTCTTTTATCATTGTTTTTACAGCATCATCATTTTCACAAAAAACCGTAGCATTGACATCCATGTGATCAGCAAAAAAGCTAACCAGCTCAGAAACTTTACCGGTAAGAATATTCACTACACCGCCGGGCAGATCAGAACTGTTCAATACTTCTGCAAAAGTTACTGCACAAAGTGGTTTTGAATAAGAAGCAAGTATGGTACAGGTATTTCCGCCTGCAATGATTGGTGCAATGACAGAAACCAGGCCAAGTAATGAACCTTGCCTACAGGCAGGCAGGTCATTTTGTGGTGCAATGGCAGCTATAACACCCATTGGTTCAGGAACTGAAAAATTAAAATGTGAAGAGGCCACGGGGTTTACAGAACTGAATAACTGTTGAAATTTATCGCACCAACCACTGTAATAGATCAGCCTGTCAATGGCAAGATTTACTTCTGCCTCTGCCTGTGCCCTTGTTGAATCCTGCTTCATCAACTCATCAATGAACTGTGCTTTTCTTCCTTCCAGCATTTCTGCAATGCGATACAATATCTGACCACGGTTGAATGCCGCTCTTGCACTCCATCCGCCATAAGCTGCTCTTGCACTAACCACAGCATCCCTGAAATCCTTTCTTGACGACAGGCACATATTCGCCAGCTTTTCTCCTTTGCCGTTAATGGCTGCATAATACCTTCCTGATTCTGTTCTCGGAAATTGCCCGCCAATAAAGATCTTGTATGTTTTTAAAACTTCCAGTCTTTTTTCGGCAGTGTGTGTACCATTTCCATTTTCACTGAAAGTATTGGTTGTTTTTTTTATAATTGTCTTTGCCATGATAATATTTTTTTGCCGGAGAGACGGTAAGACGTTAAGATTATTTCCCGTCTTCCTGACCTCCCGGCTGATTTTAAACAAGA
>JANOPU010000084.1:0-3532 GCA_031422055.1 Ferruginibacter sp. | reverse complement strand
TGAAAGAGAAAACGGGATTGTATCAGAGTGCAAATTATTTTAGTGTGGATTAAAGGCGGCCTCTGTGAAAGAGACTTTCAGAAATTTGTGCTAATTTTATTACTCTGCCTAAGTTTGGCGCAGTGGGATTTTAAATAATTTACCACCCGGATAGTCAAAACTGAAAGACTTCAATTCCTACCTGATTAAAGTGAATGTGCCCTTATAGAAGTATCGTTTTTTGTCAGGGTCTTTGAAATTCACAGTATAAACAAATACACCACCATCCTGTGGTACCCCTAAAATTTTACCATTCCAGCCAATAGCAAGATTATTTGTCTGAAATATTTTTTGACCCCATCTGTTATATATGTTCATGGTATAGTCAGAAATGAGATTGGCGATTGGCCCAAAGAAATCGTTAAGCCCATTATTGTTAGGAGTAAAGGCACTGGGTATATAAAAATAAAATCCTTTATTAACAATTACTCTAACAGAGCCTGACAAGGTACAATTTCCTTTTTTAGAATTTAAATAAAACATTGTCGTTTGAGAAGGACTTGCTACCGGATAGGAACAATTAAAACAACTCAAGAAAGGGCTTGGTTGCCACAAAATGCTCCCGTTGCTTTGTGGCAACAATGTAACCGAACTGCCAGATTGAATAGTTGTATCGCTCCAGATCTGCAAGTAAATATCAGAAATAGTGACCATCGCCGTATCTCTTTTTACACACTTGTTAGAATCAGTTATTTCTATCCAATACAACCCTGTACTTGAAATAAAATGTGAGGATGACACTGAACCAGTAGACCATAAATAAGAAGCACCTGCAAGTGAGACATTAAGCATTCCGCCGGGCGGGCAAAAAGTAGTATCAGCACCTAAACCCGCAGATATTTGAGGAGGTACGATTACTTTAGTAAGGATAATGTGATTTTTAGGGCCGCAAATAGTGCTCTGAAAAATTGTATCCCTGTCTGTAAAACTTGAAAAAACAGGGCGTCCCTTATAGTTTTGCCCATAACATATTAAGGTATCATTATTACGTACTGAATCATCTGCGTTAATTACTCTTATTGTCTTTTTGATAATCAATGTATCTATTTCACAATGGTTTCTTAAGGTGTCATAAAATATCGTGTCCGAATTGTAACTGATACCAAAAACCTGTGTGCCTTTACAAATATTTGTATCTAAGTTTTCAAATCGTAATGGATCGCCATAATTTGTTAAATCGAAACTTCTGGAAATCGTACCACTTAATCCGGGGGTTACGCTAGTACCCCACTTAAAATGTGTAAAGCCGCCGGTCAACATGCCTCCCCTGTCATTTGTATCTATGCTTGAATAAATCCTGTAATTAAAACCATCATCCCCATTAGATGTCATATTGGGATAATTAAAGGCATCTTCCATATAAAAAAACTCAGTAGCACCTAAATATAAACCTATCCGCACCCCGGCTCTTTGAGAAAAAAGCGGAACAGGAGGCGAAGAATTAAAATATATGTCGTTATTGAATTCTTTAGCGTAACTGGCAAATATCCTGCTTTCACAAGAAACATAAGCAATATCACCAGGTTCATCATCCTGGGCATTTCCGTAATGTTTTCTCCAAACTATGTTGCCTGTTGAAGTATGATTCATTACAAAAATATCTCTGCCGCCTGAATTTGATGGAAAGTCGCCGTTGGAAGATGTAGAGCTGCAAAGTGAAACAAAGCCGGACGGGGTAATTGAAATTGCCTCTATAACATCATCTCCATCACCACCAAAAACTTGTGTAAATACCTGTGCACCGTTAGGATCAAGTTTCTGAACAAACGCATTTTTCCCTGCATAACTCGAAGGAAAAACAGTTGAATTTTCTGCTGTCCCAGCCATAATTATTGTACCATCTCTCTGAATTTCAATATCTTTAGCTTCCTCATCTTTACCACTTCCAATGGTTTTTTTCCAAATTATATTCCCATCTTGTGAGTTAAGTTTAAGTAACCAAATATCCCTCCCTCCTGAAAAACCTGTCACATCGCCATCACTTGATTGCGTTTCAGCTAACACTAACAAATTTCCGTCAATCCCATGCTTTATTTTAACACCATACTCAGCACTGCTCCCTCCATATTTTTTATACCACAGCATATTACCATTCGATGTGTATTTACAGATCATTATTTGGGTACTGTCAGCAGGATTACCACAACACTGATTTTGGGGTGTCCAGTTAATATTTACTAAATCAAATAATACATAATAATTATCAGCGGCATCAGAATCAAAGCTGATTGCGTATGCAGAAAAAGTAACACCAAGCGAAAAAACATTAATACCGATACCACGTTGAAAGATAAATGAGTTTCTCAACCAACCTCCGTTCCTGTAATTTAGACGGGAGAGTCCTTTCATGGATATTCTGTTATCCGGGGAAGGGGTTTCCCAGTTAACGTAGTTGTATAAAGCAGACTGTACTTTTTGAGGAGTAAAATTAACCTCTGCGAGAAGGTTATGATGAAAACCTGCATAATTCTGTCCGATATTTGATAAAGTATTTATAGGCCATGCAGGTTGAAACTGACCTTTCGAACATATTGTTACCAGAATAAAGTAAAAAGTATATAAATATTGTCTTTTCAAATGAATTTTCTTTTAAAAATAATAATTATTTTCACAAGTAGTTTTAAAACTACTAATAACCCGTTTTTTGCAAAAAATGTCCTTTGCGACCTCAGGCCAGTATTTTTAATAGAATTACAGAAAGATGAACAGTGCAACGGAAAATCATCCGTGTTAATGTCGCTGGTAAAATAAAAAAAAACTATGGCGGTTATAAAAAAGAAAGCTGCAAGTAAGCCTGTCCCGAGAAAATCGGGGAAAAGCAACACTATCAAACTAAAATTTGATACCAGTTGGCAATATGCCCCTGCACCAGAAAGTAAAAGTGCAGCAACTATTAATAAGCAATATGATTTGTTTATTAATGGTGAATGGCAAAAACCATCAAGCAAAAAATATTTTGACACCATCAATCCGGCAACGGAAGAAAAGCTGAGTGAAGTAGCAGAAGCGAATGCAACTGATGTGGACAAAGCAGTGAAAGCTGCCCGCAATGCTTATGATAAAGTTTGGAAGAAAATGCCAGCGAAAGAAAGAGCAAAATATATTTTTCGCATTGCCCGTATTATGCAAGAGAAAGCAAGAGAGTTGGCAATCGTTGAAACATTAGATGGTGGTAAACCAATAAAAGAAAGTCGTGACTTTGATGTACCAACGGCAGCCAATCATTTGTTTTATTACGCAGGTTGGGCCGATAAATTAGAATATGCATTTCCCAATAGAAGAACAGAATCATTGGGAGTGGCTGGACAAATTACTCCTTGGAATTTTCCATTACTAATGGCAGCATGGAAAATTGCACCAGCATTGGCAACAGGAAATACAGTAGTATTAAAACCTGCTGAAACAACTTCGTTAACTACGTTGAAGCTAGCCGAGATAATTCAGGAAGCAGATTTACCGCCGGGTGTGGTGAATATTATTACCGGTGCCGGTG
>JANOPU010000083.1:0-10028 GCA_031422055.1 Ferruginibacter sp. | reverse complement strand
TTGTCGATAAAACAAATAAGCCCTTGAATAATGGTAATGTTATTAATGGTTGTGAGCTTGTAAACTTCGTTTGTAGATTCTTTTAGTTCATCATGCCAATCGAATCCCCATTGAGCTTCTTTAATTTGCTTGGTCTGCCTAAGGGAAAGTCTTGTTATTTCTGTATCGAAAATTTCTCCTGTTAGCGTATTCTCAATTGAATTCGTCAATTTATCAATCTCAAAATCAAGTTCTATTTCTGTCTTTTTTTTCACCTTTTAAAGATACGAAAATAGCCTCAAAAGTCTAGTTTTAAAGAGAGTTATCCTTCGAATTATTAGACAGTCCGACGCTTTCCGCTAACGATTAGCATTTACGCAGGCCGGGAATTAGAATTCCTTCTGCCGGTGCTCGTCGCCCGATAAAGGAACGAAAATTTTACTTGAAATTAATTTTAATTAGGGCTTGCTCATCAACTCAGCAAATTTCACTAATCAGTAAATTTCCAAATTTCAGGTTGTAATATTTTTTCAAAATTATTTTATAACTTCCTGTAAAAAGATATAGTAGGGACACAAGTGCCTGCCTCGTAATTCTTACGAGGTTTAGCACTAGAGCTATACAAGCAATCCACGATTCGCTGGTTTCTTTTAGTTTGGCTTTTATGTTGTCCAATCCATATGCAATTTTTGCCTGGCCAAACTTTCCTTCTATCGGGTTGCGCTCTCCAGGACTTAGGTGGACTGCCACTGCCGTTGAAGGGGGACGTCCTAATGGTTTTGCCTTTAGTTTTATCCCTAAGGCTTTAAGTTGTTTCCTATTTTCTCTGGTGCAATAAATTTGGTCAGCTAACACCTCTGCCGGATAAAACCCCAATCTTCTTTTATAGTTTTCTATTGAGGTTAATAAATACTGGCTTTCATTAAAAGCATCCCATGACAGATGGTCTATAAACGTAAAACCAGCTACCATGGATACTTGTAGCTTACTGCCAAACTCTACCTTGGCTGCTTCTTTGCCTCTTACAATAGGGCGTACATAAGGTTGATGTATATTAACAATCCGGTCTTCTATTCTTTTAGTACCTGTACGGTACATTTGTTCCTGTTGCTGATATACCGTATGCAAAACCATTAAATATTTTTGCTCTTTGGCTTTTAATGGAAACTTGTTGCAGGCTTGTAACAGGGTTTCGATATGTCCTAAATTTCTTTTTAAATACCGCAACTGACTGCCAATAGCTTTGTAAATTTCTTTCGTTGATTTTCTCTTCTTTTTGGCCGTGTTTAAAAAATCTTTCCGGGCTATTTGTCTATAGGTCCGGGGCTTGGTATCGCCGTGTAGTTTTGAACTATATAATTTATCTATCAGCTCCTGACTCTTTTCTCTTGCGGCATTTAGCAGTTTTAAATCTGTAGGGTAAGTAATATTTTGTGGTGCTACTGTGGCATCTGTTATTAGTTTGCCTTTGTTGTTATTGATAATTTTTTCTTCACTTGCAGGTAAAGCTGTTGGTTCGTCCTTTATTGCAGCAGGGCTTATTACGCTTAAGCTGGAGGAAGATTTTGCCGCTGCATCTTCTTTTATTGTTGTGCTTTCTTCCTGCGATGGGGGATCATCTTTTTGCTCTTTGTATTCTTCGTTTTCTTTTATGCAATGAATGGCTATTACATCATTAATTTTTGAAAGTAATTCTAAACTCAAACGCTTCCTTATCTCTACAAACAAGGCAGCACTAAAGGGTTCTTCATTTGTAAAACTGCTGTACCCTAAAAAATATTGCATAAACATATTTTCCTGGATATGCATAATGGTTCCTCTGTCGGTAAGCTCCTCAATATGTTTTATTATCATTGCTCCTAACACAACCCTGCCACTTATAGGTGGCCGTCCTTCTATAGATTTAAATAAATTGTCATAATGCCCTACAATTTTATCCCAGGGTATGGCTTGAGCCATCTTTACCCAACGGTTATGGCTTGTCAATTTTTGATAAAAGGGAGTCTCAAATCCTGATAGCGTTAGCTGGTTTGGGCTTACATATTGAGGAGTTGATGCACGCTTTCTGATCGCTTTCGCAGATTTTCCTTGCATGTACTTTGCATTTTATTTGATACAACTCAAATATAATGCGATTCGATAGTTAATGAGCAAGCCCGACTTATACCGATTGGACAAACAATATAGTCCAATATCGGCTTCGCCTCATTGTACCATTTGTTTGATACCATCGGCATAAACCGCCGGAGTTTGTCGCCTGACCAACTGCAACTGGTGAATGTAAATTTCATTTTTAGACAGCTTCTTAACCAAAAAATAAGTAGGCAAGAATAATGGAAGTAATAATACCAACAAGATCTGCCAATAACATGGCACCAACTGCATAACGTGTATTTTTAACCGAAACAGCACCAAAATAAACAGCTATTACGTAAAACGTGGTATCTGAAGATCCTTGAAGGATACAGGATAACCTGCCGGCAAATGAATCGGGGCCATAAGTTTTCATGGTGTCTACCATCATACCTCTTGCTCCGCCACCACTGAAAGGTTTTATTAATGCAGTAGGTAACCCATCAACAAACCTCGTATCAGTTCCCATGGCTGCAAACATAGATTTCATTCCATTGATCAACACATCAAAAGAGCCGCTTGTCCGAAGAAGGCTGATGGCAACAAGCATTCCTACGAGATATGGAATAATTCTAACAGCAGTTTCAAAACCACCTTTGGCGCCATCTATAAATGCATCGAAAATATCTGTCTTCTTATAAATACCACCCGCGATGATCAATAAAAATATTAATAAGATAAGGCCATTGCTTAAAGTGCCTGAAAATGCCGTTACTCCATTGGTATCTAATGTTGTTATATAAACGATGAGCAAAGCAATGATAGCAGATATCCCCAAAACCCATCCTAAAATAACGGGTTGAATTACATTGATTTTTTGTTTAAAAGAAACAATCAGCATAGCGGCAATCGTTGCAACGAATGTTGCGATCATGCAAGGAATAAAAATGTCCATCGGGTTGGCCGCTTTTGTTGAAGCCCTGAGTGCAATGATACTTACCGGTATCAGGGTTAATCCTGATGCATGCAAGCACAAAAACATGATCTGTGCATTGGATGCAATTGCTTTATTCGGATTGATCTCCTGCAGGCTTTCCATGGCTTTGATGCCAAACGGGGTTGCTGCATTATCAAGACCCAGCAGGTTTGCAGAAAAATTCATCATCATATGTCCCAATGCAGGATGACCTTTTGGAACATCCGGAAAAATTTTTGAAAAAAACGGACCAATGATCCTCGATAAGAACCTGATCCCTCCTGCCCTTTCAGCTATGCTCATAAATCCCATGAACAAAGCCATGATCCCGAT
Source organism: Ferruginibacter sp. (assembly GCA_031422055.1). Taxonomy (GTDB): domain Bacteria; phylum Bacteroidota; class Bacteroidia; order Chitinophagales; family Chitinophagaceae; genus Ferruginibacter. The sequence continues at coordinate 6,667 of JANOPU010000083.1, read as the reverse complement.
TAAACCAATACACAGGTTTACAGCAAACTTGCAGGTCTCTATCACTCCGTCTGCAGACTGTATTCGAAAGCTTAATAAAGTGCCGTCTCCTCCTTTGATCATTTTGATATCTCCGGAAGTATATGATTTATTCGTATCTAATGATCTTAATATTTCTTTCGATGCAAATAGTGTATCTGTATTACTTATTTTGATCGTATCGCCGGATTTACCGGTTACCATTGTACTAAAAATGGACTTATTATCATTTCTCAGAAACAATTTATAACTACCCACTAAAATTGCAATTATGATAAATGCAGACCAGATTCTACTTAATGCCATCTATGTTCGAAGTTTAAGGTAATATTTAAAGGTTTAGTGTTTGTCATTCTGACGAAGGAGGAATCTCAATTAGATGCTTCGTTCCTCAGCATGACAAAATCAGCACACTGAATTATATTTTGAAATTAGTGTTTTATAATGAATTATGATATTTCAATTCAAACCTTACCTTTGCACCTCGAAAAAAGACATTAGCAAAAAAGCTGTTAGCTGTTAGCCGGAATACACAGCGCTCAAATCGAACTGATTGTTTTGCTAAAGGCTAACAGCTTAAAGCTAACGGCTAATTAAGAAACTACAAACAAAAAGCAACCAACAACATGGCATTACAAGCAGGAATAGTAGGATTACCGAATGTAGGGAAATCAACACTTTTTAACGCAGTGAGCAATAGCGCCAAAGCGCAGGCAAGCAATTACAGGTTTTGTACCATCGAGCCGAATATCGGTTTGGTCAATGTTCCCGATCCACGAATAAGCAAACTGGAAGAATTGGTAAAACCGATCCGGACTGTTCCAACGCAAATCGAAATCGTGGATATAGCAGGTTTGGTAAGAGGCGCCAGTAAAGGAGAAGGATTGGGCAATAAATTTCTGGCCAATATCCGCGAAGTAGATGCTATCATACATGTTGTACGTTGTTTTGAAGATGAAAACATATTGAGAGATGAAGGTCCAATCAATCCGGTTGCTGACAAAGAGATCATTGAAACAGAATTGCAGTTGAAAGACCTGGAAAGTGTAGATAAAAAAATTCAGCGTACAGAAAAAATGGCTAAAACTGATACAAAGGCTAAAGCAGAACTGGAAATACTGATCAGTTGTAAAGAGCACCTTGAAAAAGGAAAAAATATTATTACACTTGGTTTAACTAAGGATGATAAAGTAGCCATTGCTGACCTTTTTTTATTGACAGATAAACACATTTTATATGTTGCCAATGTTGATGAATCAAGTATGCATACCGGCAATAAATACAGTGATGCTTTAAAAGAAGCTGTAAAGAATGAAGGCAATGAAGTAATCGTTATGACGAATGCTATTGAAGCACAGATAGCAGAATTTGAGAATCCGGAAGATAAGCAAATGTTCATGGAAGAATATAAAATGGTGGAGCCTGCATTGGACCGCCTGATCCATTCAACGTATAAGTTGTTGAACCTTTCAACTTATTTCACTGCAGGTGTGCAGGAAGTACGTGCCTGGACCATTCATCATGGATGGAAAGCACCTCAGGCTGCCAGTGTAATTCATACGGATTTTGAAAAGGGATTTATTAAAGCAGAAGTAATTTCTTACAATGATTTTATTACGTATGAATCAGAAGCTGCCTGCAGGGAAAACGGGAGGTTAAGAATTGAAGGAAAGGAATATGTTGTTCAGGATGGCGATGTGATGCATTTCAGATTTAATGTATGATTGATTTTATACCGTTTAAACTAACAAAATAGTTACCAATAAAAAAGGGCACCGATAAGGAGCCCTTTTTTATATTCATTATATTAATTGTTATTGTGGTAATAAAACCTGATCGATCTTATGCAAGGTTCCGTTTACATAATGTTGATCACTTGTTCCATTTGGATCAGGGATCAGTGGGGATGCATTAATTACAATATTTGCGGCTGTAGCATTTCCCAATCCTTTAACCGTTGAAGTTGTAACAAATGGAAAAGCAGGTAAACCGCCAAAAATTGCAGTTATTGCCAGGCCCGGATGAGTAGGAACTGCCCCATTCAACAAAGTAGGAAAAGAAGTAGTTGTTGTAGGCAAATTATTTGTAAAAGCCCTGTTGCCAAGTAGATGATACACTACAATACCCTTTACAGTTTGTGCTGTTAAAACACTATATAATGCAGGATTGCTGAATACAGCTGGTGAAGAAGCCAAAGCAGCAGCCTGTGCCGCAGCCGTAGCAGGTGGAACTCCTAAAGCAATTAAAGCTTGTGTTATTGCACCCGTTAAAGTTATCTGAAAAGCGGCATCAGTTGGTGCAAAAACGGTAAGGTTCGGACCTATATTAGATAATACAGATTGAAGATTACTTTGGTTCAATACACCCGGTGTAGCTGTTGTTCCACTATCTGCCCGTTGAATGGCAGCTTTTAAATAAGTAAGGCCGGCATCTGTATTTATTCTTTCCCAAATAAATTTTGACGGTGGTGCTACCAGAAATGCAGTATGATGAATAACTCCATTAGATGCAGGAATATTTATTCCGGATGGAACCAATGGAATATTATTTACCCATGCACCATTACGCGTTGTGGGGAAAGTAGTTAAACGTAAAAGTGCACTTACGGTTGGTGCAGGATTTAAAATAGATGGATATTGAAAATTTGGAAAGGTATTTGGAATGCTTGACGAAACTAATTTCTGCGGACAAGTATTATAGCTTACAATACCGGCGGCATTTCCCTGTGAAATAAATGCAGTAATGAAACCGGAAAATACCGCATCAGGATCAGTAGGTTGAACGGCACCACCCGAAATGGCAACAATAAAAGATCTCATTGCACTATTACCAGGTACAAACATGGTATATGTTGTTGCCGGGTTATTGATCGTTGTTAATAACCCACTTTTGATGATCAGCCTATAATACAAACTGTCATCAGCATTAGCTTTTAATACATCTCCCAATATTGTACCGGAAGGAGGAACTGGAGGTAATTCATAAAATTGCTCCAGGTCTTTATTACACGAAGTGAAAATCAACATTGCTGAAAAAGCCAACAAAAAACTGATCTTCATTCTATTGATAATGTATTTCATATTCAAGATTTTAATTTTTAATGTTTTACTTACAAAAACTTATTAATAAATATTATACCCAAAACTCACATAATACACTCCGCCAACCTGTGAGTTTCCAATGGCATTATAATAATATTGATTCATTAAATTACTTGCACCAAATTTAAGAACAGATTTGGTAGATGGGAATTTATAACTAAACTGTCCATCGAGTGTTTGTACATCCGGTAAAATTCCGTTTGCAAAATCCCCCTGGAAAGTAAATGACTGAGTCCACCTGTAAGAAAAATTAAACCCTAAACGTTTGTCTTTCCCAAAACCGGTATTACCAAATGAAGCATTTACTTTATATTTTGGAGCATTGAAGAAAGCAACAAAATTTGTTGGTACATCTTTCAGTACATCTGATGATAAATTAAATCCAACAGAGAAATTCCTTGGTAAACGATAATCAAGGCTGATACCAAAACCATAGGTTTTAACCTGATCAGCAGAGTTAACAGGAATAGAAAGCCTGTTGCCTTTAGAAGTGTCACCCAGCACTATTGCAGGTCCTGAAGCCTGAACAGTTACCTTTCTTCCAAGGAAATCCTTGTACTCTCCATAATAACCATACAGATCGATCAATAATTTATCCTGCATCAATAAACCTTTATAGCCTAATTCAAAAGAGGTCAGTGATTCCGGTTTTAATTCGGCAACATTTATTTGAGTGATGCTACCTTTTCTCAGATCTTCAAAATCAAACAATGGTTTATTTGCAAAATCATATTTAGTAGCAAAAAACTTGTTGCCTCCTATTAAACGAACACTTCCAACAGCAAGATCGATAAACTGCTGCTGATTGGAGGGAAAACGATACGCTGTTTGATATGACAGGCGGATATTATTATTTTCTTTTACTTTAAACAGCAAGGTAGCCCTTGGAGTAAACCTTCCTTTAAAATTCTCATTTTTATCATATCGGCCCGAGGCTGTTAAGGTAAGAAAGTTCAATATTTTCCTGGACGCCTGGATATAGGCACCATATTCACTAATTTTAAGCGGACCATTTGGCTCAGCAAATAAGGTTCCTCCAGAGTTTAGAACATATTGCTTATAGTTTGCACCCAGGATGATATCAGCAACCTTATGTGTAAATTGGGTCAAGTTATAATTTCCTTCTACACTATACAGATCTGATTTATCGAGTAACAATGCCCCTCCATCCTTAATTGGCTTAAGTCTTATGGCATCGAAACCATTTTTAAATTGAACGCTGTTTGCTGCAGGGCGTCCAACATCTGAAGCAGCCCTTGCATTAGTATGAGCAACTGCATCGGATAACCCAGTCAACCTGGATCCTACATAAGTCTGAGCATAAGTGCCATACCAGGTGGCACTTGGTTTCCAGCTCTCATTAAAAAAACGTGCAGCTACCGTTGCATTGTAAGATTCTCCTGCATTTTCCTGTGTAGTGTAAGCTCGTAGTGACCAATTCTTATTTACGAATTCAATTTTATATTGCCCCATTTTAAAATCCTTCAAAGAATATCTTTCACTTCCGGTATAAACAGTATTACCAGTGCCCCAATATGCAGCAATGATAGCTTCTGTACCGGGAGTAATTTTGTAATGCAACGAAGCAGACATTTTATAGTTAACTGTATTTGGATTGATGATCTCTTTTTCTGTATAACCGGTACGGGAAACATTAATCGCCCTTCCACCGTTCAACGTATCTAAAAAGTTTTTAAGAAATGGAGCAGCTGCAGCTATTGAAGGAAAAGCCAACGCTCTTACATCTACTGTAGTCTCGTCTCCATAAACATTGATACCATCATAATTTGGATCCGATTCCCTGGTACCTGCTTTTACATTTCCACCGGTTGCTGCCCGGGCATAATTCCTGTAATCTGTTCCCTGCCAGTCTTTGGCTTGTATCAATTCCAGGTTTATTTTAAATGCAAATTTTTCTGATATTTTTTTAGCCCATCTCATATTCCAGTTATGGAATCCGGATGCATCTCTTTGTCTTTTATCGGTATGCATGATACCTTCCTTAATCATAAAGGACAAGCCCTGGTATTTGAAAGGGTTTTTGCTGGTCATTAATAAAGTACCGTTCATACCACCCGGGCCATACAAGGCAGAAGAAGCTCCGGATAATAATTCAAGATTATCTACATCAAGTTCGCTTAATCCAATAATATTTGCAGCAGAAAAATTTAAACCAGGTGCCTGGTTATCCATTCCATCAACCAATTGATTGAAACGGGTATTTCCACTTCCGTTAAATCCACGGGTTGTTGGTGTTCTGAATGTAAGTGATGAAGTAGTTACATCAACACCTTTTAAAGTGGTAACTATATCGTAGAAATTAGCTGCCGGTGCGTTACGAATTGATGCAGAACTTATTCGCTCAATGGAAACAGGAGATTCCATTATCTTTTGAGGAACCCTGCTGGCAGAAATTACTATTTCCTGGCCTAATGAACTGCTTGGCTTAAATTGTACATCTAAAAGTTCAGAAGCATTGTTTACGGTAACTTCTTGTAACTCATAGCCGACTGATGAAAGAACTAACGTAACGGGTAAGCTTTTCACAGATAATTTAAAGTTTCCTTTGTCATCTGTATAGGTTCCATTCGCAGTGCCTTTTACTGTAACAGAAACAGCACCTGTAGCCTCTTTAGTATTACTATTTTTAACGGTTCCGCTAATGCTGTTATTTTGTGCAAAAGCCGTGATCGCTAAAAGGTTAGTCAATAAAAAAGCAACCAAATGGCTTGTAATTTTTCTCATATAGCTTTGTTTTGGTTTAAATTATATGGCAAAATAAGAATAGTTACTTTGGTAATAAAATTTAGTTTTGAACGGGGTGTTGAAATCTTATTATATTTTATCAAATGTATATTGCTTTCTATGAATAACTTTAGCACATGATTCAATACAATTTCCCTGCACAAACCCATTTTTATAAGGGTAAGGTAAGAGATGTTTATACCATTTCCGATAAATTTCTAATAATGCTGGCCAGTGACCGTATTTCAGCTTTTGATGTTGTTTTACCTCATCCAATACCACATAAAGGACAGGTTTTGAACCAGATCGCTGCATATATGCTAAAAGCTACTGCAGATATATGTCCAAACTGGTTATTGGATACTCCTGCTCCCAATGTAAGTATCGGGAAAAAATGTGATCCGTTTAAAATTGAAATGGTGGTCAGGGGGAATATTACCGGGCATGCCTGGAGAACATATTCGGCCGGAAAAAGAATATTATGCGGTATAAGAATGCCTGAAGGAATGAAAGAAAATGATTTCTTTCCAGCTCCGATTATCACACCATCTACTAAAGCTTCTGTTGGGCATGATGAGGATATCAGTAAAGAAGAGATTATTACACAGAAGCTTGCTAATGAACAAGAATGGGAAAAATTATCATTTTATGCTTTGCAACTTTTTGAGAGGGGGAAACAACTTGCTGCAAAACAAGGTTTGATACTTGCCGATACAAAATATGAATTTGGAAAGATCGGGGATGAAATATTTTTAATGGATGAAATACATACACCCGATTCATCCAGGTATTTTTATGCGGAT
>JANOPU010000082.1:0-16457 GCA_031422055.1 Ferruginibacter sp. | reverse complement strand
CCCCAAATATTTAGAATAATTGTTAATCCAACACCTGATATGGCTCAGCCGGATGACCAGGTATTATGTAAGAATACCCCTACTGCATCTATAATATTTGCGGGACAGGTTAGCGGCACTACGTATAATTGGGCGAATAATAATACTATGATCGGTTTGGCTATGAACGGCACCGGAAATATACCATCATTCATTGCTATAAATAATACTACACTTCCTGTAACTGCAACGATTACAGTTACTGCAAATGCTAATGGTTGTGCGAGTATAGCAAAAGTATTTACGATTACGGTTAACCCTATGCCTGCAGTAACTCAACCATTAGATTATATTTATTGTAATGGCGCAACAACATCAACTATTGTATTTGCAACGGCAGTAAGTGGTTCAATATTTAACTGGACAAATGATAATCCTTCCATTGGGTTAAGTGCATCAGGTACTGGTAACATAGCAACTTTTAATGCTACCAACAATACAAATGTACCAGCCATTGCAACCATTATTGTTTCAGCTAATGCAAATGGTTGTCCGGGGCCAACTAAAACATTTACAATAACTGTAAATCCCAGTGCGGAAATGAGCCAACCTGTAAACCAGGTATTATGTAATGGAGCTACAACTACGGCAATAAATTTTACGGGATCAGTAATTGGTACAATCTATAACTGGACGAATAATAATCCTTCTATTGGTCTCGGACCAACGGGAAACGGTAATATTAGCGCTTTTACTGCGATCAATAATTCAAATATACCGGTAACGGCAACAATTTCTGTTGTGGCTTCGGCTAATAGTTGTAATGCACCGGCTAAATCATTTATAATAATTGTTAATCCTACTGCTGCAGTTTTGCAACCGATGAATCAGGATTTATGTAATGGAAGTATATCAGACGCTGTTGTTTTTATTAGTAATGTAAATGGAACAACTTACACATGGACAAATAGTAACGCTGCAATTGGACTGGGAACTAATGGTTCAGGTGATATTCCAGCATTTACTGCTATAAATACTACAAACATGCCATTGAATGCAATCATTACAGTTTCACCTCTTGCAGGAAGTTGCTCTGGTCCTTCAAAAATATTTACAATTACAGTAAACCCTACTCCTGATGTTATAAGGCCAAATGATCAGTCCTTATGTAACGGAAATACAACTTCCGCAATTATTTTTTCCGGTGCTGTTAATGGAACAACTTATTACTGGACAAATAATAATAGCACTATTGGCCTTGACGGAAATGGCATAGGAAATATTATTTCTTTTACTGCTGTTAATAATTCTGATACAATTTCCACTGCAATGATCTCAGTTACACCAGAAATTAATAATTGCCCCGGTAATCCTCAGAATTTTATGATTCTTGTAAAACCAACACCCATTGTCAATCAACCGGGTAATCAGGCATTGTGTGATCGTTCTTTAACAGTACCCATTACTTTCACGGCAACTTTAACGGGTTCTACATTTACCTGGACGAATAATAATCCCTCTATTGGTTTAGAAATATCGGGTAATGGAGATATTCCTGCTTTTGTTGCAATAAATAATTCTGATACTACTTTAATAGCCATCATTAATGTTACTGCTACAGCCAATGGATGCGCAGGCCCGGTTAATTCTGCCATAATAACTGTTAACCCTACTCCGTTTATTGACGCTAGTGATGATAAGGTCGTTTGTTTAGGCAATACCACCCAATTAACTGCAACCGGAGGTGCTCAATATTCCTGGAACCCGGCTGACAGGTTAAGTTGCTCAAATTGTGCCAACCCAATTGCTACCCCGATAGATTCCATACGTTATGTTGTGAAAGGTACCAGTGCAGCAGGATGTATTGCTTTTGATTCTGTATTACTACGTGTTATCAAACCATTTAGAATGGCAGTTGCTGCAGGGGATAGTTTATGTATTGGCGAATCTATTGGCTTACATGCCATGCAGGCAGCAACTTATTTATGGTCGCCTCCGGCCGGATTGAATAATGTAACCATTGCTGATCCTACTGCAACACCGCAGGTTTCAACAGTATATACCGTTATTGGCTATGATAATTATCGTTGTTTTACAGATACAGGTCATGTAACCGTAATAGTGGGGCCGAAACCGGCAGTGGAAATCGGAGACGATATTACCACTCAGACAGGTATTCCTGTTTCTTTACATCCTGTTACTCAAAATGGACCCATTGTTAGTTGGTTATGGACACCAGCAACAGAACTGAGTTGTACTGACTGTCCAAACCCTATTGCCTCGGTCAAAAATAATATAACCTATACCGTTACTGTAAAAAATAGTTTTGGTTGTTATGCAACTGACAGAATAAGTATTAATGTTTTTTGCAAAAGTGCTCAGGTATTTATACCAAATGCATTTACACCAGATGGAGACGGTTTGAATGATATTCTGATGATAAGAGGTAGTGGTATTTTTGTAAAAACATTCCGAATATTCAGCAGATGGGGAGAACTGATTTTTGAAAAAACAAATTTCAATGCAAATGATCCAAAATATGGCTGGGATGGTAAAATCAGGGGCGTTCCAGCACCACCGGATGTATTTGTGTATACTGCAGATGTAATCTGTGACAATGGTATTAATTACATTTATAAAGGTAATACCACTGTTTTAAAATAATTATATAATATCCATAACCAATGAAAACACTTATTAAACCTTATCAGGTATTACTTTACCTGTTATTATTATCTCAGTTCGCGACTGGCCAGGACATAAATTTTTCTCAATTCTATGACTTGCCACTTTTAAGAAATCCTGCATTAGCTGGTTTATTTCAAGGTGATATCAGGGTTACTGCAGCATTCAGAAATCAATGGCAAAGTGTAACTGTTCCATATAGAACAATGGGATTGGGAATTGAATATAAAAAAGTAGTTGCACGAAACGGGAATGATTATGTTACATATGGGTTACAGGCAAGCAATGATATAGCTGGCGATTCAAAACTGAGCAGGATGCAGATCTTCCCTGTTTTTAACTATCACAAATCATTGAATGCTGAAAAGGGTTCTTATTTATCTGCTGGTTTTATGGGAGGACCGGTTATGCAACGATTTGATCCAACAAAATTAACTTTCGACGATCAGTATATCAATGGTACCTATAGCAGTACACACCCTACCCGGGAAATATTTACAAATACCAACTTTACTTATTGGGATGCATCTGTAGGTTTATGTTTTAGCAGTACCATTGGTGATAATACACGTTATTATTTTGGTGCAGGATTATTCCATTTTACAAAACCAAAAGTAGCTTTTCAAAAAAAGAATGACATAGTTTTGAATCAAAAGTATGTGGTGAATGCCGGTTTATCTGCACCGGTCAATGATGTCAATCAATTGATATTTTATGTTGACTATTTTATGCAAGGTGGAAATCGGCAGATACAGGGAGGCCTGATATTAAATCATGAACTGGAAGGAAGCGATGAAAACCAAAAGATCAGTATTTCGGGTGGATTATTTTATCGTATGAAAGATGCTTTTATTCCTGTTGTAAAATTGGATTATAATAAAATGAGTATTGGTATTTCTTATGACGTTAACAGTAGCAAACTTAAAACAGCATCTCAGTTCAGAGGTGGATATGAAGTTACATTAAGCTATAAAGCCTTTCGTAATAATTACAACAGTTCTGCTGATAAGGTAAAGTGTCCCTCATTTTATTGATCTTATAATTTTATTAAAAACACAATTATTGTAAATATTTTACTTTTTTAAATTATTTCATTCCCTCTCCCATCTTTCATATGAAAGTATGTCCTGTTATTTTATTTAATATTAATTTTGTTGAACTTATTTAGAATTCTGATGTTATTTCTTTTTACGTTTTATTTACCTGTTCAATAATATATTTTATGAAAACTAGCAGTTTTTCATTCATCATTTCATAGATTCTACTCTGTTTTGTAATCTTGACAAGCATGTCATGTTCTTTCTCTGCAAAGAAAGCGCAGCAAATACTTGATGAATCAATGAATGAAACTTATGATATGATCATTGTACCGGGAATTCCTTTGAAAAATGGAGTCTGGGACAGCACGATGAAAGCAAGGGTTTATTGGTCAAAATATTTATTTGACAAAGGGATAGCTAAAAATATTATGTACTCCGGTTCGGCTGTTTACACGCCTTATTATGAGGGTGAAGTTATGGCTTTATACGCTGCAGCTATTGGAATACCTTCAGATCATATATTTTCTGAAACAAAAGCTGAACATAGCACCGAGAATATATACTATGGATATCATAAGTCAAAAATGTTGGGATTTAATAAAATTGCAGTTGCTACTGATCCTTTCCAGGGAAAACAATTAAGAGGTTTTGCAAAAAAACGACTGGATAAAAGTGTCAAGGTAATCCCTATCGTTTTTGACACGCTAAGGACAATGCAATCTATCATGACCAATCCTGTAATAGATTATGAAAAAGCCTTTAAAAAGGATTTTGTAAGTATTAAAGAAAGAGAATCTTTTTGGAAAAGGCTAAAAGGTACCATGAGTTGGAATCTTGATAAGAATGCATATAAATAATTTATTGTTGATACTCCGATAAACTTCCTCACTTTGTTTATCCGGTTAATAATTATTTGCTTCATTGAAGCTTTTTCATTTGCGCTATATAATTGTTATATTTATGAAGCCTGACAAAATCGAACGTGTTGATGGCTTTCTTAAATTATTAATTTATATAAATGCTCCGCAAAATTATTTTATTCTCTTTTTTTGCAACACTGCATTATATAGCCCATACACAAACAAAGATTGCATTACTAAATTTTGATGAAGTTGATAGTTTTGTGTTATCGGTTAAGTATGAAAATGATATCATGAAGCTTTCTGATGATCTTTCATCCCCGTATACTGAGGATATGTATAAAGTAAGGGCATTTTTCAAGTGGATAACAAATAACATTGAATATGATTACCGGTTTATAAATAGCGGTAAAGAAATAATCGTTCCTGAATGTGAAGATGATTGCGTATTTAAACTTAGAGTGTGGGAAAATAATTATTTAAAAAGAATTTTGGTAAGAAAAAAAGCTATTGCCGACGGGTATTCAAAACTTTTTAAAAAATTGTGTGACCTCAATTATATTCAATGTGAGGTAATCATCGGTTATGCAAGAACCAAACCTTATCAAATAGGAAATAATATGGGTGTTAATCATATCTGGAATGCTGTGATGCTGGGTCCTGACTGGTATTATCTGGACGTGACATGGGCTTCTGGAAATTGTACTGAGGATGAAGAAACCGGTAAATTATTGAAATTTAAAAAAGAATTTCAAAATTATTACTGGTTAGCTTCTTTTGAAAGATTCTCAAAAAATCATTATCCTAAAAAAGGATATTTTGTAGAAACTGCCACATTAACTAAAGAACAGTTTTTCATGAAGCCTCATTATTTTTCGCCTGAAATATTAGAAAATATCAATGATGAAATGCCGTCTACTGGTGTTTTAAAAGTTAAGAAAGGAGAGACAATTCATTTTAAGTTCAGCTATAAACAAAATATCAGATTAATTCAGATCAACTCAAATATTTTCCGAAATCCATCACTATGGACTACCGTACAGGTTTCCAGAAAAAAAACAAAGATCATCAGGGATACCTGGGCAGAAAAGAAACAACAATATATACCATTTTTGAAAGTAGAAAATACTTATAGTTTTGACTATATAGTTAATGAGAATTCATTGTATTACCTGGAATTGGTCTTTGATAATAAACAAGCGATACGTTATCGTATCAGGGTTGAAAATTAACCTTTTTTTAATTGCAATTTAATTCTTTAACGAATGGAACTTACTTTCAAACAATTTGAAATCCTTATCCAGTTGTGATTTGAGTTTTTGTTTTAAACCTTCTTCTTCAATGAAACTATATTGAATACTGTTATAAACAAATGATTTGATCTCTCTATAACTTATATTCCGATACCTGTTAGCCAATAATACATATTGATCTGTTAAACTGGTTCTCAAAACACCTGCATCATCAGAAGAAATGATGATTGGAACTTTGAATGATCTGTAAAGCATTATCGGATGCCTGTCATCTTTTACTTTTAAAATAAACTCATTGCTGAATAAATTTATTTCTATCGGAATATTATTCTTGTTCATATAATTCAGTAAGGCATAACAATTATTTTCATAAGGTATATCAACGCCATGACCGATCCTGTTTGCTTTTGCATCATAGATAGCTGAACTGATATGCCAGTTCAGCTCTTCCGGTTTTACCATGCCAAGGGCCAGTTCACCTGCATGCATTGAATATTTTACTGAAGGGAATTTTTTATGACAATACCTGAACATTTGCATATGTAACCAGTAATCATTCATGGAAACATCTTCATGTTCCGGTGCAACGATATTAACACCAACAACTAATGGGCTCCTGCTTGCTGATTCAAATGCAATGACGAGGTTTGTAAATAATTGAACAGGGTTCATAAAGCGTAGTACAAAATTCTGATAACGCATCATAAAAAATGAATCATCTATTGAAAGTGATGTATGCATTTTTTCTAATTCTGTATTGAATTTGACAGCACATGTTGCAACATCCCTGTTTTCAATGATCTTAAAAAGACTGTCGAGCAACAATTCAGTTGATATTGTATTATTTGTTGATTGGAATTGTTTCAGTTTTTCATCCATAATATAAAGATCGTCAACCGTTTTATCACAGGGTATTATTTTAAACATTGTCTCTATATAAGCCAAATGTTCTGCTTTTGCTCTTCTCTTTAGTTCTAAAAGTCCCTGTTCATAACTTAGATCGCTCGCTATACCAAAATGCATAAATGTTTCAAAGAATTGCCTGTAGGAAGGATAAGAATTTAAATTAAAGTCCTTTACCGACCATAATTGCAAGAGGCGTTTTTTATAATCAGGCAATAATCCATCATGTTGTATGGAGGAAAAATTTGTCCAGTTAGTATCAGCAGTTGGCCTTATTACTGATAATTCCAATGATTGTTTGTTAATATAGAAATTTTTATCAAAGGCAATATCAAAATAGGTTTCAGCATATACCGATCCACTATAATGGTGATGCAGGTCGCCACCTTTTGGCATTTGGGAAAAGAAAGCAGTTAACAATGCTGTATTATTCCTGATTTTTTCAAAATAAGTATTTACATCCTGTGCCTGTAGTTTCGTTATAGTAAAGAAAGATAAAAGAGTCAATATTTTTTTCATAGCATTGAAGATAAAATTTAAATCAGTAACCGGGATTGATTTTTTGTAATCGTGAATTCAAAGTTTCCGGATTTAGTTATGGAATTATTTAAAATAAAGGTACAGTTCATTTACTTAGTGATAGTAGATGTTGCTTTATAATATTAAAATGTTCCCACGGAATAAAATGACCGGCTGCAGGAATGATAATTGTATGAACGAAAGGATTTGCCGCTAGTTTTATTTTCCCATAAGCCACATTATTTATTGTAACAAATTTATCATTATCCCCATGAATAAAAGTAACAGGCATGGTTATACGGTTATAGTTTTTATCCAGGGATACAAGTTCTTTTTTAAAATAAAGGATCTCCGCATTGGATGGACTGAAAGCTCCCGGAAGCAAAAATTTCAAAGGGCTGTACAAAAAAGCATAACGCCAAAATTCTTTGGGCTCATCTTTTGGTGAAATGGATCCGGATAAAATAGTAAGTGAAGCAATTGCTTCATGGTGATCCTGTGCCAATTTAATAATTACTGGTCCGCCAATGCTGTGCCCTATTAAATGGAACGGCTTATTGTTCGTTTCTTTTATTATAATATTATAGATTAGGTCAGATTGTTCCTGTAAATGATATGCGGTACCAAAATTGCTGAAACCAAAGCCCGGCCTGTCTATCGAGATGATCCTAAAATGGGATAGTAATGCACTATCCATCATATACTCCTTAAAAGCATCCCAGCTTCCTGGTGAACCATGAATAAAAAAAAGTGTTGGAAGATTATCTGATCCCGTCTTTACATAATGTAGGGTTGTTCCACTAACTTCCAGTGTAACAAAATTTGCCTGAATACCTTTTTTCAAAAATGCTGATCTTGCTTTAGTATCGCTTATCCTGAATTTCATACATGATTGAGCAAAGATCAACCAGCCAATGAAAGAGATGAATAATATCCGTTTTAAATATTTGCTACGATTTCTTACCATCCATTTTAATGTTGTACTGAATAGTAAGGTATTCCTTTTTTATTAGATACAGTAAAGCGTATTTTACTCATTGCTAATATCAATTATTTATGGACCTACGGTAACCTGGTTTAATTTAAAAACTGATCTCCATTTAATGACTGTAGCTGCTACACCGGTAACTTTTACCTGAAGATCACCTGAACCGGCAGTGACCGTCCAGTTTGCAGTTGCAATATTGCCATCAGCAGTAGAAACAGCAACGTCCGTTATAGCAATAATTGTTATAGTATTGCCGGATTTTTTATAGCGTATATATTTTTTACCGGAAACGGTTCCCAAACTATTGGATACAGCAGCCATATCTACTTCCAATGTTCCTGCAGAGTTGTCAGCCGGGGTAATTGCTTTAATAAGAACATCAGCTGTTGCATCACCTGTTGTTGCTTCAGACTTGCCATAAGCGGCAAAGGCATTATTTTTTATCTGAACATCATTGCTGTTAGATATAAGTTCAATACCACTATTTACTGATGTGGTCAGTGATTTAAACTGAAGATCATTTCCTGATTTTTGTTTATACAATCCAAAAGTTGTGACTCCCAGGTTAGAAGCTGTATTGATCTCTCCTCCGGCATTTATTATCTGTGTTGACAAGTTACCTGTTCCATCGGCAACTACCATACGTGTACCTGTACCAGCAAGATTTTCTATGTTTATAACGCCACCCGCTTTGATGGTCATACGATTTATACCAGCCCCTCCTTCAAAGAATTTCAAGTCATTATTATGAATCCAATTTAGCCAGAATTTATTTGCATTTGCCAAAGATATCCCTGCGTTTGCTGAGCTGTAAACTGAAATTCCTTGAACCCCGGCGAGGTATGTTGATGGATTTGATGTTCCAATTCCAACAAGCCCTGAAGTATAACTATCACCATTAACCTGTAATGTTTTTCCCAGGTCAGTCCCACCCCCAAATATTCCTTTACCTGTGATCCATAAAGCGGCAGTTTGTGCTGCGCCTATCTGGTTTGAAATTGTTTTACTTGAAAGATTTGATGATGTTGTAAGTATATTAGTTTCTAATATATTGCTTGCTTTTAAAGTTCCATCCGGATTAGCAAGTGTTAATCTTGTTCCTGTCCCTTTCAAATCAGAAACAATGATGTTTTTTGTTGTAAAAGTTTCCCTAACATTCATGCTTGCAACATAAGTACTTCTTTTCAATGCATATGCTTCATTACTGAAATTTCCGAGTACCCTATAAAGCATGTCTTTATGAACCGTTATTCCGGCAGCATGTGTAGGGGTGATTGAATTATTTGTATTATTTTCTGTATAAGTATATTGAAATTCATGCCATTTACCTGAATTATCCATGTAACACAAGTTCTTTACATTTCCTTGCAAGGCATTGTTACCGCTCCAGACCCAAAGTTTTCCATCCCACACTTCAACATTCGCATATCTTAATCCATTCGTATAGGGCAAGTCATTTTCTTTTCTCCATAATGACAGATTGTTTATTGAAGCTGAATATACTTTTTTTGAATATGTGTCAAATGCAGCTGCAGCTGAAATACCTCCTGCAACCACATATACTCTATTTTTGAATAATTTTATATGGTTACAGATATTCTGCCCCAGGAAATATTCACCATTTACATTAATATTGTCCGCAATTTTTGTCCATGTTTGACCTCCGTTTGAAGATTTCCAAATATCATTTGGCCCCGTAGATACAAAATCTGTTGTTTGTCCGCCTGCAATATAAATGTTTGAATTCTCATCAGACCAACCTCCCATTAATGATCTGGTGCCCCAACCAGCAGCTGAAGTCATTACTGTAAATGTACGCATGTCTTTTGTGCGCCATACTGTTTGCGCATATTGTTGAGAATTGAAATTATCGGCTCCTATAATATAAATCCATCCGTCAGAAGATTTAAAATAAACAAAAGCATGTCCTGAAAATGGTAATACTGAACTGCTGATGTTCCAGGTGGTTCCATCATCAACCGAATACCGTATAGTATTAATATAAATTTGACTAATCCCGTCTGAGTACCAACCACCAAATGCAAAAAGGGTATCTCCAAAACTAACTAAACCTATCCCATCATACCATTTGTCTGCTACTGCTGAACTTTTTAAAATAATATCTCCTGTAAATAATTCTGATGAAGCTTCTGAATATTGCGTTGAAATATTATCACTTTGAGTGTTACCTTCTACTGTTGTCCATATAGGTGGGTTATTGCCTTGTGAAGTTAAGACCTGTCCGTTTGTGCCGGTATTACCGTTTAAATTAATGGAACCGCTTATTTTTATATTTCCATTAACATCAAGTTTTTCTGAGGGATTTGTTGTGCCAATACCAACATTTTGAGCGTTGGCAGATACTATACAGGCAAGGCAGGCTAATACAATTAGTCTTTTCATGATATTGGATTGATGTGTAAATATATTTTTTTAAAGTTTTGAATTTTTATATTCAGACTTTTGGTTAGGGGCAAAAAATATATTTGATTCTTCTTATTGTGATTTTACTTTACAAACAATTCTATTAATAACTTAATTCATTGCTGTTTTTTCTTGTGCTATTTCAAAAATGCTTATTAATCTTTATTTGAAAACGGGGCTAATTGATATTATTATTTTATTGGTTTGTTTGTTCTTTTTTATAATAATGCATTATTAACGTTCAATTTGTTCTATATATTTTGTTTTCATATTGATTAAAAGCAGATCGGATATTTAAAATGTAAAACATTCTATTAAGATATTGAATATCAATGTATTATTTTATTGGAAAGCTTTATTATAAAAATGTATTTTTTTGGGTATTTAAGGAGTTGGAAGTATTTTTTTGTTGAACGGTATGGAATACATGTCAGTTAGCAGTTAACTTGGTTATTCAATTTATTAAAAGACTCCTTACATATTTAGTGAAAAAATGTGCTGTAATACAAAGTAATAGTTGTTATGATAGATACTAAAGTTAAAAAATGAAATACCATTTTATTTTACTACTGTTAATTACAGTTAGTGTGTCATTATTTGCACAGAAATCAGTTTGTGTTTTTAAAGATACTTTGCTTAAAATAGATTTTGGAACTCAAATAAAACCACAGGAATTTAATCTCCGGTCATTGAAGAATTATACCCGTAGTTTTGGCAGCTGTCCTGATGACGGATATTTTTCTTTTTCTACTGAAACCAATAATTGTTTTAAAGGTGATTGGATAACATTACAGGAAGATCATACCACCAATGATAAGGAAGGAAAAATGTTCCTGGTAAATGCATCAACAAGATCTTCAGTTTTTTTTATTACAACTTTAGGTGGTTTTAAACCAAATACAACATATGAATTAGCTCTTTGGATGATGAACTTATGTAAGATGAACGGCCCCTGTACTCCCCTGCCACCTGATATTTTTATAACATTAGAAACAAGAACCGGAAAAAAACTGATATCTTTTCAAACCGGATTGATTGTATCAACATTACTACCTTTCTGGAAAAGATACAATACTCTTTTTACTACAACTTCCGATGGCGACTTTCTTATTATGAAGATGGAGGACAGAACGAATGGCGGATGTGGAAATGATTTTGTTATTGATGATATTACATTCCGAGAATGTTTTAAAACCATCGATTTAGAAACAGATAAAAATCATAAACCAGACCCGGTAAAAACAGCTAAAGCATTACCTGTGATTACTCAAAAAGAAATTACTAAGAACAAACCAGTCCCTCTTTTACTTAATAAAGATAAAATTAACATCGATAAATTGCCTGTTGAGGATATGAGCAAAAAACCAGTTATGGTAACCAGGCCAGAATCTTCAGCAATTTCTTTACCTGCTGTTATTATGAAAAGAGAAAATCCGGTTATTAAAAAAATTGAGACAGCTGCTGCAGAAATGCTGCTAGAATTATATGATAACGGCCAGATTGATGGTGATACAATAAGTATTTATCACAACAATGAGTTAATCATCTCTCATGCCGGTTTAACAGATAAACCAGTCAGGTTCAAAATAAATATTGATGCAAAGAATCCACATCATGAAATCATCATGGTAGCTGATAATCTTGGATCAATTCCACCAAATACCTCATTAATGATTATAACTGCAAATGGAAAGCGTTATGAAATATTCATATCTTCTTCTGATCAAAAAAATGCTAAACTTTTGATCGATCTTAAAGAGTAATTTCAGTGTTAGTTTATAAGGATATTTTTATCATTATTTTTTTGACTTTATTTCATTACCCAGGAACAACAAGCATATAAATGCAATTTGTCCGAAAGGTGCAATATCCATAATAAACCAGTTGCAAAAGTGAAACAAAAGTAACATGAATGCTAAATACTTATCAAAACGGTTGGTAAAAAATCCAATGATAACCGCTAGTTCGACTAAAAATGAAACAAGATATAATATATATGATATTGTAGGGTGAGCAATCAGGTAAAGATTAAAATCAGTACGAATACCTGTATTACCTTCCAGAAAATAAGGCGTAAACTGTCCGCTTAATAGATGACTGAAAAGAGAAACATCAGACAAAGCATGATTAAATAATTTTAAAAATGCTGCAGAAACATAAAAGAATAAAAGGAAATAACGGGTAGCTTCAAAAGCATAAGATTTACTAGTTTCCTTTTTGAACAAGAGAGGAATAAATATCATAAAAAATCCAAACTGGTAATTCCGGTGGGCATGATAGCCCATAAAAGTTACATAAAACAGCAATAACAAAATGAACAGCAATATTGCCAGTTTGTTGTTATTCGGGTTCCTGATAAATAGTAATAATGAAATGACTATAATGCAGTCAATTAACACTCCAGGCCATTGATGGCCTGTGATCAGCTGTGGAATATTTATTAAGTAGAAAAACCAGGATACCGGGTCTGCCTCAATTTTAAAAAACGTATTGCCATGTAAAAAAGAAAAACTTACCCCGGAAAAAATGAACAGCAGGTATTCTAATAAAACAATACAGAATAAGATACTGAATTTATTTACATTTAAATTGTTCGTGATACTCTTTTGCATTTAAGGTAAAATAGTTTTGTAAACGCTAACTGAATCAGTTATCAATAGCTCCCCTTTATCTAAAATGAAA
Organism: Ferruginibacter sp.; assembly: GCA_031422055.1. Classification (GTDB taxonomy): domain Bacteria; phylum Bacteroidota; class Bacteroidia; order Chitinophagales; family Chitinophagaceae; genus Ferruginibacter. Next base: position 3,124 of record JANOPU010000082.1, on the reverse strand, counting down.
TGATATTCCATCAGTTCTATATCGGCCTTTGGTGTTATTGTATAGCCTGCAAACCCCACATACCATTGAATCCAATTCTCTGAAGATATTTTTCCGGGGGTTAATTTATTTAGCATAATATTCCTTAACACTTCCCTGTTAAATTTTTGGTTAATGTAATCGTCCATGAATACTTTTCTGTCATGCCGTAAATATTTAGAATAGCCAAATAAGGATGTTTCCAGAAAATCTTTTTTCCAGTATAATTGTTGTGATATATTGATTCTTTTTCCATTCAACTTCATTGAGTAAGTTGAAGCAGTATTATTTTTTTTGAAATCAATGGCATACATGCTGTTGTAAGGAAAAAATATCATATCCATTTTTTTATAAAAAACTATGGAATACCAAACAAGGAAAAGGCTGACCACAATAAAAGCCGGAGTTGAATATTTATAAAGTCGATATAAGTAAAGTTGCTTCATTTAAAATTGAATGAGCCCTGATTTTTTAATGGGTAAAAGAAACTGTTTTTTAAAACTGATTGCTAAATATATGAATACCAGGCAATAAGCCACTGAACTAATAATAGCTGCTGCATAGGCACCGTAAAGGGGTACCAGCCAAATATCAAAACCTGTTACCATCAACAGGCCCGTAAGATCACCAATAAAGATCTTTCTGATATTACCCTTGCCTATGTATACTGCATTTAACAAAGTTAGCATACCCAAACAAACAAAACCGGGTAAAAGAATGAGCATTAAAGGATACATTTCAGTGAAATCCTCACCAAACAAGAAAGGAAAAATGAATTTACCGGACGCTGCAATTGCTACGGCTGCCAAACAAAGCAATATGATATATGGCTTCATCATTTTTTTCCATTCAGAATAAGATGCACCAACTGTTTCTGTTGATATAAAAGGTAATAAAGTTGAACTGATTACTGAAGAAAAATACAGGAAATATTGTCCGATCTTTCCACATTGTACATAATTTCCTAAGGTGGTAACATTTTCATATTTTTCTACAAAAAAGTTATCAACACGTAGAAAAGCAAAATATATCAGGGAAGATACCATGATATATATTCCGGATCTAATAAAAACATTCCATCTTACGGGAATACTGATCTCATTATTTTTTGTGTAAGATAAAATGAACATCATGATACCCTGTGTAATATATAATATTGAATAGGCTATTGCAATGGTTTCTAACGGTTCTTTTTCTTTAGGAGTAAAGAACACAAAAAGATAAATAAGAAATAAAATATTACTGATACCCAGAACCATATTCTGCAGGTTGAATTTTTTTAAGGCTGATAATATTCCCTGGTAAAAGATCATCAGCAAATTACCGATGCTAAACAAAATTATTGCAACCGCAGGTTGCCTGAAATAATGATTGTTCATAGGTAATAAAAAGAATACATAAACTGATAATATTGCCGCAAAAAATACAACCACTTTAAAAAGCATTCTATTAATAGTCGGTAGTAAAAAAGGTTCCTGTGAGAGTAAAGCTATGGCAGCATAATCAAGGCCCGCACTGAAGACGAAAACGATGAAGTTCAATAAATACAATTCATTGAAATATAACCCGCTTTCTGATGCCCCTAAATGCCTGACAATAAATATATTTATAAAAAAAATTGCAACATGATTTAACAGCTTGCCAATTACATTGTGCTTTAAGACAGTTGCTATATTGATCATGAATAACCGGTAGTTTGGTAATAAAAAATTATATTTTTAGTAGCAATTTGTTTTTCAAAGGTTTAAATTACAAAATATTAATTTGCTGACTAACAATGGATTTTCTAAAAAAAATAAATACCAGGGCCAAGACTGCCATTAATACCGGTTTTGGAGATAATGCCTCCAGTTATGGTGGTCGTTTTTTGAATAAGAGCGGAGAAGCAAATATCCATAAAACGGGGATTGGCTTTTTTGAGCGTTACAGTTGGTTTCATAGCATGCTTGCTATGCGATGGGGCAAGTTCTTTATGATCGTCATTGTATTTTATATTCTGATAAACCTATTTTTTGCAATCATTTATTATCTGCTGGGAGTTGAGAACTTAACAGGAATGGCAACAAATTCCACCGCGGAAAAATTCGGCGAAGCATTTTTTTTCAGCACGCAAACTTTTACCACAGTTGGATATGGACGCATAAGCCCAACCGGTTTTGTTACAAGCGCCATAGCTTCTATTCATGCGCTCATCGGTTTGTTGAGTTTTGCAGTTGCCACAGGTTTGATGTATGGAAGATTTAGTAAACCTACTGCTTTTTTAAAATTTTCTGAAAATGCTCTTATTGCTCCTTATCGGGGTAGTACTGCATTAATGATGAGAGTTGCCCCATTTAAAAATACCACACTTACGGATGCAGAAGCAAGGTTGACTTTGGGTATGATGATAGAGGAAAATGGAAAAGTAACCAATAAATTCTTTCCTTTAGAAATGGAATTGGATAAAGTTAATGCCCTTACATTAAGCTGGACATTGGTTCACCCGATTACGGAAAATAGCCCTCTATACGGATTTTCAAAAGAAGATTATTTGAAAAACAAAGGTGAAATTATTGTTTTCATTAAAGCCTTTGATGATATGTTCAGTAATACTGTTGTTAAACGAAGTTCCTATACTTTTAATGAAATTGTGTATGGTGCTGCATATACTCCCATGTATCATAGTAATGAAAATGACAACAGTACCGTTCTTGAACTTAATAAACTAAATGATTACCGACTTATAGATATATAAATTGAATTTTAATAATTGAAAATACTTTTATTGAATTTCGAGGTTCTTATTTTTTAAGACTGTTTATGATCACGGCAAATTCTGCAGCTACTAAACTGGCTCCTCCTACCAGACCGCCGTCTACATCAGGCTGGCTGAATATTTCAACCGCATTGGCCGCCTTAACGCTACCGCCATACAAAATAGAAATGGTTTCTGCGGTTTCTTTACCGAATTGATTAGCCATGACCATACGTATGTGTGCATGCATTTCCTGTGCTTGTGAAGTACTGGCTGTTTTACCAGTTCCAATTGCCCAAATGGGTTCGTATGCGATAATGAAGTTTTTTACTTGTTCATTGCTAAGATGAAAAAGGCTTTCTTTTAATTGTT
>JANOPU010000081.1:0-2707 GCA_031422055.1 Ferruginibacter sp. | reverse complement strand
TATTTTTTCCGTTTGAACGTCCCTTCCATAAACTTCATTTCTTTTCCATCCATACCAGTGCCAAACATAGCCATGGTATAAGTATTGTCATCAATCATTTTCATTTCTTCCCTCATATCGCTATCCTTTCCTGTCATTGGGTCTGTCTGATGCCCTTTCAGGTTAAGCATTTTTGAAGCATCATCATACGTTCCGCTCATGTGTACAATACCTGTTCCCATATTATCAACCCAGGTACTTGTGAACATTTTTTTTGCATTATCATAACCCATAGTACTCATACCTTCAAATGGTTGCCCCATCATCATGGAAGAAAATTTTCCAATGACATAACGGCCACCCAATACTGAACTTTGAACATTTGTAGCTTTTGTTTTTGTTGGCGGTGCTGCAGGGTCCATCCATTGACTAACTTCAGCCTCCCATGTTCCGTTTGTTTTTTCCATCCACTTGTGCATGTCTCCGGGAGTAGCAAAATCCTGCCAGGCTTTCATCATGGCAGCAGAATCAGGAGGAGTTGCCGGAACTTCAGATTCTTTAGTAGTCATTTTTTCTACTGCAGTTGCAGTTGTGTCGGCTTTTGTGTCTGCTGTTTTTTCAGCATTGTTATTACAGGAGAATAATAAAATAACAGCCGAGCAAATTGTTAATGTAAATTGTTTCATAATAAATTAGTTTTATACAAAGTACAGATAATTTTTATATATCTATCGCCATTTATAAAAATTATTGTACGGTTTCTTTTAAAACATTCTCAATTCTTTCCTTAATGTCTTCATAATCAGTATACCCTTTTGCCAATAAATAAAATTTTGCATCACTCAATTGCATTAATACCGCAGGAAAGGCGTTCACCTGTAGTTGTTTACACAAAGCAAATTCATAGTAAGCCATTTCTTTGTATTCTTCGCTTTGTAATTTTTCATAAAACACTTCGGGCTGAATGCTGTATTTCTCCAACAGGTGCCGGTATGCTTCATTGTCATCAAGGTCGCGGCCTTCATAATTTAGTGCATATTGCAGGTCGGTGGTAAACTCAAGTTGCCTTTCAGGGTAATATTCTTTAAAAATGCATAATGCTATTGCAGATTTTTCAGAATTCATTATCCAATCACTTTCTTCAGGATTATTGATATGCCATAAAAAATCTTCACCGAATTTAATCCCTGTTAATTCCTCAACATTTTTATAAGCAGATTGAATGTAAGGTGCAATCTTATTTATCGATACGGTTTGATCACCGATTATCATTCCACCACTAAGCACTTCGATTTCTATTGTATCAGAAAAATATTCAGCAATTTTTTTTATTATGGGACTAAAACCATAGCACCAACCGCAATAAGCATCATAACAATAAAATATTGTTTTTTTCATAGCATAAATTTCACAACACTTATTAATGTGCTTCCAGCCAGTTTGTACCACTGCCAATTTCTGCATCTGTAGGCACACCATTGGGTAATGCCAAAGCATGTTGCATACAGTCAAGGATAACCGGTTTAACCAGATCCAGTTCTTCTTTTAAAACATCAAATACCAATTCATCGTGCACCTGAAGTAACATTTTTGATTTGAATTTCTTTGTTTCAAATTGTTGCTGAATTTTTATCATGGCCAGTTTTATCATATCAGCCGCAGTACCTTGAATGGGCGAATTGATTGCGTTTCTTTCAGCAAAACCACGTACAGTAAAATTTGCAGAATTGATATCTGCCAGCCAGCGTTTACGCCCCATTAATGTTTCAACATAACCATGTTCTTTTGCAAAGTTGATGGTATCATCCATGTACTTTTGAATATTTGGAAATTGTTTTTTATAATTGTCAATGATCTCTTTTGCTTCTGTTCTTGAAATCCCCAGATTTTCTGCAAGACCAAAAGCACCTTGTCCGTAAATGATACCAAAGTTTACACTTTTTGCTTTGTATCGCATTTCTTTTGTAACTGCTGATTCTTCTACATTGAAAACTTTGGCAGCTGTTGCCGTATGAATGTCTTTCCCGGTTTTAAAAGCTTCGCACATATTTTCATCTGCGCTAATGGCTGCAACAATACGTAATTCGATTTGTGAATAATCAGCAGAAACCAACAAATGGTTTTCATCCCTTGGGATAAATGCTTTTCTTATTTCTCTTCCTTTGTCTGTACGGATGGGGATATTTTGCAAATTGGGGTTGTTGCTGCTAAGCCTTCCTGTAACTGCAATGGCTTGTGCATAACTCGTATGTACCCTGCCCGTTTTTTTATTGATCATCAGGGGAAGGGCATCTACATAAGTTGACTTTAATTTTGTGTATTCCCTGAATGCAAGTATATCATCTACAATTTTGTTTTTACTGGCAAGTTTTTGTAACACATCTTCACCTGTTGCGTATTGCCCTGTTTTCGTTTTTTTTGCTTTAGGATCGATCTGCATTTTATCAAATAATACTTCTCCGAGTTGTTTAGGTGAAGCTAAATTGAAACGAACACCCGCTTGTTGATATACACTTTCTTCGGCTTGTTTGGCTTCTTTTTCAAGCGTTTTACTGTAATCATTTAAAAAACTTTCATCGATACGTATGCCTTCAAACTCCATAGCAGCTAATACTTTTACTAAAGGATTTTCCACTTCATAAAAAATCTTCTCCACTCTTTTTTCTTTTAATTGAGGAAGAAAAACTTTTTTTAATTGTAAAGTAACATCAGCATCTTCGGCAGCATA
>JANOPU010000080.1:0-5812 GCA_031422055.1 Ferruginibacter sp. | reverse complement strand
ATTAATTGGTTTGATCTTAATTTCAACCAAAAATATGTCATCCACCAGCAAAGGCTGTATTAATTTTTGTACTGTTTCTATCTGATTTTCCCTGCTCATAATGGCTTACAAAAGAAGAAGGGAACCTCTGGCTCCCTTCTTTCTGCTTCTTTTTCTGATGCAAATATAGGAATATCCTTGTTAACAGCCAAATGTAGTACGGTTGCAGCATTATTGTTGCCGGGAAGGTGTTTTTGTCATGCTGAGGAACGAAGCATCTCCTGGATATAAATGTAGAGATGCTTCGTTCCTCAGCATGACAAATAAAATCATATTACATCTTCCCGGCTAAATTTACCCGGCTAAAATTTAACAAGAAAATAATTTGAGAGCTGCATAACTTTGACCCATGAATATCTTAAGATTACTTTTCGAGTTGTTTATTGTATACTTATTGTACAAATTCATTTTTGATTTTATCATCCCTGTATATAAAACTACCAAACAGGTAAAACAAAAAATGAACGATGTACACCAGCGTATGCAGGAAAACCAGGGAGGACCTGTAAACGACCCTTACAAGAAAGAACCGCAAACCGAAGTTCACAAAAGGCCTGCGCATGAAGATTACATTGATTATGAAGAGATAAAATAAAATCCTCCTCTTGTGCCCTTGTGTTCTTATGGTGTTATCGTATTACCAGATGGAACTCATTAATATTTAAGGTCTTCAATTTTCTCCCCCGGTAAAAGTTGGTGTACTTTAAAACCAAGTTTGGCAGCAGTTGCAATATTATTATACAGATCATCTATAAATAAGGTTTCAGAAGCCTTTATTCCCGCATCCTGTTCAACAAATCTAAAAATATCCTCATTTGGCTTACGCATTCCAACCTGGTGTGAGTAATAGGTTTTGGTAAAAAAATTATCCAATGAAGGGTGGCCTGTTTGTTTTTTTAAATTCAAATCAAAGGCTGTTTTATGTATCTGATTGGTATTGCTAAGTAAATACACACTATGCTGTTGACTTAATTGTTTTAAAAACTGTAAACTTTCCTCTCTGAAATCAAGCAACATTGCATTCCAGGCATTGGTAACTTCATTCTTTGAAATTGATTCTCCAGCCGATTCCAGCATATAATCATAAAACGCTGACTCGCTTATTTGGCCGGTTTCCAGGTCATCAAAAACATTATTAGCTTTGATCATTGAATACATTTTTTCAAAATCCGTATAGCCCAGGTTTTTGAAAGCTGTTGTTGTTTTGTTATAATCAATGTTTAATAATACCCCTCCGAGGTCGAAGATGATATTTTTAATGCTGTTCATATTTATTACTGATTTATTTAGCCCAGTTAACTTTCATTTTTTTTACATCCCTTGAATTGCTGCCGATCATGATCTCAAAATCGCCGGCTTCCCAATCATATACCAGATCGCTATTATAAAATTTCAGATCGTCAACAGAAATTGAAAAAGAAACTGTTTTGCTTTCTCCTTTTTTTAAAAATATTTTTTGAAACCCCTTTAACTCTTTTACAGGCCTGGTTATGCTTGCTGCAACATCTTTTATATAAAGCTGTACCGTTTCATATCCATCATAATTTCCGGAATTGGTTACGATAACTGATACTTCTAATTTTTCTGAGGGCCTCAGAACAACCTTATTTACCTTTATATCGCTGTAGTCAAATTTAGTATAGCTTAAACCATACCCAAAAGGATACAGTGGGTCATTGGATACATCCAGGTAGCGGGATGCATATTTGAACAGTACGTCGCCTTTGTATGGCCGGCCTGTATTTTTATGATTATAATAAATAGGTATTTGCCCGGCATTATATGGAAAAGAAACACTGAGTTTCCCTGAGGGATTATAATTTCCAATAAGCACATCTGCGACAGCGTTACCTGCTTCCGTTCCGGCAAACCAGGCTTCAAGAATAGCATTGGTATGGTTGTTTTCCCAGTCAAGTGTCAAAGGCCTGCCGTTCATTAACACTAACACCAATGGTTTTCCGGTTGTTGATAAAGCCTTTAATAAATTTTTCTGGCTCTCAGGTAAGTTTATATCACTGCGGCTTGCTGCTTCTCCGCTCATTCCCTGCGACTCACCTAAAACAGCTACAATAATATCTGCTTTGGAAACTGTAATTAAAGCTTCTTCTATTAATTGCTGCGCTGTAACATTTTCAATTTTAATATCTCCACCATCATTGTTAAGCCTCTTTACCAATAAACTATCATCGGAAATATTTGCACCTTTTGCATACATAAAATTCATTCCGGCATTTTTCATTCCCTCCCTGACAGTAATTGTTTTTTTCCAGTCGCCAGCAGCTGCATGCGGACCGATCATATCACGATTATTGTCTGCCAATGGGCCGATCAATGCAATGGTTGCAGACTTATTCAAAGGCAGGACATTATTGTCATTTTTCAATAACACCATTGATTTTGTTGCAGCTTCTTTAGCAACTTTTCTGTTTGCGTCTGTGAAAATCTCCTTAAATTTTTGTTCCTGTATGTTTTTATATGGGTCGTCAAACAATCCTAATTTATATTTTGCAGATAGAATTCTTCTGCAGGCCGTTTCAATTTCAGATAGTGTGATCTTTTTTTGTATCAATAATTTTTTTAAGTTTCCGGTAAATGCTTCGCTCACCATATCCATATCTACACCTGCCTTTAAAGCGAGTTCTGTAACTTTTTCTTTTTCGCCGATTCCATGATCAATCATTTCATTGATGGATGTATAATCTGTTACCACAAAGCCTTGAAACCCCCATTGCTTCCTCAGAACATCGGTAAGCAGCCATTTGTTTCCTGTAGCCGGAACTGATTCAATTTCATTAAAAGAAGTCATGATGCTTTCGGCTCCGGCTTCAACAGCTGCTTTAAATGGCGGCAGGTAATAATTATACATTGTAAGCCTGCTCATGTCAACAGTATTATAATCCCGGCCTCCTTCGGCTGCCCCATATAAAGCAAAATGCTTTACACAAGACATAATAGAAGTATTGTCCTTCAGGTTTTTTCCCTGGTATCCTTTTACCATTGCTTTTGCTATCAATGAGCCCAGGTAAGGATCTTCTCCGGCTCCTTCAGAAATTCTTCCCCAGCGTGGGTCCCGGGCAATATCTACCATTGGACTGAATGTCCAGTTCAATCCGTCAGCAGTTGATTCTTCTGCGGCTATCCTTGCTGTTTGCTCAATTAAATTCATATCCCAACTTGCTGCTAACCCTAGGGGTATAGGAAACATAGTAGTATGACCATGGATAACATCCAGGCCAAAAAATAAGGGGATCCCCAATCTGGTTTCTTTTACTGCCATGTCCTGCAGTTTACGAACTGCAGAAGGAGTACGTGTATTCAAAACGGCTCCTACATTTCCTTTTTTAATATTGGCTTCCACATCTTTACTTAACACCGGCCCGGTAACATCGATACCGATCGTAAGTAAATTCAATTGGCCGATCTTTTCTTCCAATGTCATTTTTTTCATCAGGTTGTTTACAAACAAATTCATTTTTACATCTGTAGAAGTTTGTTTGTTCTGAGCCTGGACCTTTACAGTTATTACAAGCAATAAGCATAAAATAATTCTCTTCATGTTGGGTTTATTTAAATATTTATAAATATTTGTTCGTGCGTGTTTGTCATTCTGACGAAGGAAGAATCTCCCGGTGAGATACTTCGTTCCCCCGCATGACAAAAACAACTGAGACAGCTTTACATACTAATCTGCTTTTATCACTTTTGTTCTTTCAGAAACGCCATTTTCGTTGATCGCTTCTATTGAAAAATAATACAGCTTCTTCTTATCCATTGCTTTGAACCAATACTCATTGTGATCATTAATCATAATACAGCTGTATAATTTATCGGGTGCTGTTCCGTAATAAAGATTGTACGCAAACGCATTGTCAACCGGGCGCCATTTGATATAAGCGCTGCGTTTATCCTTTTCTGTTCGTAATACAATAAGATTCTGCACTGATGAAGGCCTTACTCCGTTGCCATTTCCGAAAGCACGCAAACCACTGATCGCAAATTTTCCCGTTGGCATATGAATGTTTTCCAGCTTTATATATTTTGCCTGTACCGGTTTTTCCAATTCAATATAATCGTGTGGCACATCTGTCTTGTTTTGGCTTTTATCTGCCATGACAAACCACTTCTTTCCATCTAAAGAATAATATAGTTTATACTGATGATACTGATCATTCCATTTTCCCAGTCGGTTGTCTTCAACATCCTGGTCGGCATAATTTATTTGTATGGCATGTACAGTTGATATATTTCCCAGGTCAGTTTGTATCCATTCTCCTTTATTGGCAGAAACTGCGCTCCAGTATGTTTTTATGCTTTCATCCACTGCATTGTTTGCGTAAAAGCCGCCTGCAGTTGATGAAACAAGCACAGGTTTTTTATAATTAAGTAAATACCATTGGGGCCTCGCTCCCAATGCCATACTTGCGGAAGAGGGGAGATAATGCGGGTAATCGCCGAAACTGTTATTGCAATACATCACATCGTCTTTGTCAAAACCGGCGGGCCATATACCGATCCTTCTTTCAAAGGTATTTTTAACACAGACAATACTGGTTGATACATGCCAGTAATTGTTGAACTTATCCTGAAATGTTGAACCGTGACCTGCTCCACGGGAAAATCCGCCGGGTTTAAAACTGAGCGGATCAGATTGTGCTGTAAATCCTCCCAGTGGGTCATTGCCTACAACTACCCCGTCGGCATAGCCGCTGAATTCTGTACCTGGTGCGCCATATTGTAAATAATATTTCCCATTGTGTTTGGTCATGTGTGCCCCTTCAATGAACGGATCCAAAAAAGTATTGTCCATGTGCTCCCCAAACCTTTGCCAGCCAAATCTTTCGGGCTCAAGCAAATACATTTCCTTCCTGGTACCTATTGGCTGCATGGTTTTACGGTTTAACTCAACTCCATATAATGGATAACGATTACTGCTGCCATTATACATATATAACCTGCCGTCATCATCGGTAAAAAATGCCGGATCCCATCCGCCAATATCAAATGAATCCACGAGGGGTTTCCATTCATTTGCCTTTGGATTGGTACTCATCCAGATAGTAAACTTACCGGTATAAGTTGAGCCGAAAACGATCATAGTATCTCCAATGATACCAACTGCAGGTGCACACAATTCATCATACCCTTCATTCCATGGCCGCAGAAATTTTTTGGAAATAAAATTCCATTTCAACATATCATCGCTCCACCAATAGCCCCATTGATTGGTAGAAAATAAATAATATTCGCCTTTATAGTTAACAATTACCGGATCAGCGGTGGCACGATGCCGGCCCCATTCACTGAAGTTGGGAATGGGCGTGTAACCATAGTCGATATTAATGGGGTTACAAAATGTTTTTTGCTGTGCATACGTCGCCGTAGTGAATATAAATGATAATAGAAAAATGTAAAATTTCATAGCTAATTATTTATTGCCGCAGATTCGCAGATTAAAAGAAATAATCTGTGAATCAGTGGCCATGTATGTTTTCTGCCATAACTTATGATTCGTTTGTTTGCCGCAGATTCGCAGATTAAAAAGTAATCTGTGAATCAGTGGCTATTTGTTTTTCTACCTTAACCTATGCTTCGTTTGTTTGCCCCAGATTCGCAGATTAAAAAGTAATCTGTAAATCTGTGGCTATGTATGTTTTTTGCCTTAACCATAATTCGCTTGTTTGCCGCTGATTCGCAGATTAAAAAGTAATCTGTGAATCTGTGGCTATGTATATTTTCTGCCGAAACTCATGATGCGTTTGTTTGCCGCTGATTC
>JANOPU010000079.1:0-6341 GCA_031422055.1 Ferruginibacter sp. | reverse complement strand
AACTCATAAGGAAATATTATTACAGCTTGGCAAGCTTGAAAAAGAAGTAAAAGGCAACAGCAAAGACATTGAGAATATTTTTATGGTGCTGAAAGAATTATTAGAAAAGGAAAGCAAACCAACTCCCCCAAATAAAATAGGGTTTAAACATTACGATTAATACAAACCCACCCACAGCACGGCAACCGCCTCACCAAAATACGGGTGCGGGGCTGGACTGCAAGAGGAGCGAAAAAATCGTTGTACTTACCATGTAGATTACTTCGTTACTCACAATGACGGGTATTATCTAGTAATAATTCCACTAACATACGGCTGTTACCCTTTTTTCCCTAAATTGCGCCCTCAACGATTGCTATATTATGGATTTTTCTCAAAATGAACTTACACAACAGGTAGCTCAATCTGCCAAAGACTTCGCCATTCAACATATAAAACCACAACTGATGGAATGGGATGAATCTCAGGAATTCCCGGTGCACATTTTCAAAAAGCTTGGAAAGCTTGGAATGATGGGCGTTATGGTACCCGAAGAATATGGCGGCTCGGGTTTCGGTTATTTTGAATATAGTGCTGTAATACAGGAAATTGCCAAAGTATGTGGTTCTATTGGCCTGTCTCTTGCAGCTCATAATTCTTTGTGTACCGGTCATATAATGGCTTTTGGAAATGAAGCCCAAAAAAAGAAATATTTACCAAAACTTGCTACGGCTGAATTTTTAGGTGCCTGGGGCCTTACTGAAGCAAATACTGGAAGCGATGCAGGAAATATGAAAACTACTGCTGTAAAGGATGGTAATAATTGGGTTATTAATGGCACAAAAAACTGGATAACTCATGGTAAATCAGGTGATGTTGCCGTATTGATCTGTCGTACTGGCGAGCCTCGTGCAAAGAACAATTCTACTGCATTCATTATAGATATGAAAACTGTTGGATTTAGTGCAGGCAAAAAAGAAAATAAATTAGGGATGCGAGCCAGTGAAACGGCTGAAATGATATTTGATAATTGTATCATACCGGACGAAAATAGATTGGGAGAGGTTGGCTCCGGTTTTAAACAGGCAATGAAAGTATTGGATGGAGGAAGAATATCCATTGCTGCATTGGGCCTTGGTATTGCTAAAGGCGCATTTGAGGCCTCATTGCAATATGCAAAAGAAAGACACCAGTTTGATCAGCCCATTGCAAATTTTCAGGGTATATCATTTAAACTGGCTGATATGGCTACAAAAATCGCTGCTGCCGAGTTACTCATTAACCAGGCTTGCGATCTCAAAAATAAAGGCCTGCCAATGACAAAAGAAGCAGCTATAGCTAAATATTATGCCAGTGAGATCTCAGTAGAGATCAGCACGGATGCAGTTCAGATTTTTGGCGGATATGGTTATACAAAAGATTTCCCTGTTGAAAAATTTTACAGAGACAGTAAATTATGTACCATTGGTGAAGGAACCAGCGAAATTCAAAAAATCGTCATCGCCAGGGAGTTACTGATGTAATTGCCTCAAGTAGTATTAAATATTTATACATTAAAAAAGCCATCTTTTTCTGATGGCTTTTTTAATCACAAGTGGATGTAAAAATTATTTTTTATCATTTCCAAACAAACCGGCAAGTTTATCCTTAGCACTGTCGAAAAGATCTTCTGCTTTGTTTGCTGCATTTTTTGCAAAATCTTCCACTTTTTGTCCTGTTTCGCCTGGAATGATATCACTTATCTTATCCATGATACTGGGTGAATCTGCTTTTACTCCTGCAGTAGCTTGTGAAACACCTGACGCTGACTCAGCAAATAAATTATCAACAGCTCCGGACATCATTGGAAATTTTTCTTTTACAAACTCTTTGATCGTATCAATAGCTTTTGATGCCTGGTCTGCACTGATGCCTGCTTTTTCTGTAAGTTTTGTTATTAATTCCTGCATTACTGTTTAGGTTTAGTTTATTAAAAAAAAGGTTATTTTTTGATTCGTAAAGTTATTTTTTTTTGTGCAACTAAAATGTTTTTATTGTAAAACTGTCGTTAAATAAAAATTAGTACACGCTATTCAATATCATACCTGTCTACTGTTTCAATACCGGGTAATGATAATAATTCATTAACCAGATTTTCCAACTCGTCTTTATCATGGACAAATACTTTTACATTTCCTTCAAAAATTCCATCCTTCGCTTCAATGGTCATTGCCGAGATATTCACTTTTAATTCACCACTGATCAGGTTGGTGATCTTATGAATGACACCTACATCATCCAGGCCAATTATTTTTAAACCAGTGAGAAAAGAGATCTCTTTGTTCTTTGCCCATTTCGTTTTTACAACCCGATGTCCGTAATTTGCCAGTAATCTTGCGGCATTGGGGCAATTGGTCCGGTGTATCTTTAACCCTTCACCGGTACTAATAAATCCAAAAACATCATCCCCTGGTATTGGTTTACAGCAATTTGCCAATGTGTACATGATCCGGTCGCTGCTTTCTCCAAAAATAATGAGTTCTGCGTCTTTTTCTTTTTTGTTTAAATGTTTTGAAGATATATCATGTGGTTCGGATTTTTCTTCAATAATTTTAACAGGCTTTGGAGGTATAAGTTTATCGCCGTGTACTGTAAATTCTTTAAGTTCTTTTAGATCGATCTTTTTTACTGCTATATCATAAAGCAGGTCAAGGCTGCTGTGTAATTTATAATAGTTCGTTAATTCTTCAATATTATTCTGATTCATTACAGCATTAATAGACTCAAGCTTTCGCTGTAAAATGTACTTGCCTTCATCTGCTATTGTTCTTTTTTCTTCTTTTAATGTGTCCTTGATTTTTGATTTTGCTTTACTGGTTACCACAAACTTCAGCCATTCGGTATTTGGCTTTTGTTTGGCACTGGTAATGATCTCGATCTGGTCGCCGTTACGTAGTTTATAACTGATCGGAACCAGCTTATGATTTACTTTAGCTCCGATACATCTGCTTCCTACAGCTGTATGTACACTGAAAGCAAAGTCAAGTGCAGATGCCCCGATCGGTAACATTTTTACATCACCTTTAGGTGTATATACATATATTTCTTCTGCTAAAAAAGAGGTTTTGAAATCCTGTAAAAAATCAAGTGAATTTGAATCCTGATTGCTTAAAGCTTCTCTTATCTGATGAAACCATTTGTCGAAGCGGCTTTCATCTTCTTTTCCTTCTTTGTATTTCCAATGTGCGGCCAAACCTTTTTCAGCAATTTCATTCATACGATTGGTTCGTATCTGAACTTCTACCCATTTTCCCTGAGGCCCCATAACGGTAGTGTGTAATGCTTCATACCCATTGCTTTTTGGATTACTGAGCCAGTCCCTCAATCGTTCAGGTGAAGGATTGTATTCATCAGTAATAATGCTATACACTTTCCAGCAATCTTCTTTTTCTTTTTCCGGAAGGGCATTTACTATGATACGTATGGCAAAAAGATCGTACACTTCTTCAAATGCCACTCCTTTCTTTTTTATTTTTGTCCAGATAGAATGTATACTTTTCGGACGGCCATGGATCTCAAAATTAAGTCCGGTTTTTTCGAGTTTTTCTTTTAATGGCCTGATAAAGTCATTAATGTAGCGGGTACGTTCTCTTTTTGTTTCCTGAAGTTTTTGAGCTATGTAGCGGTAAGTATCAGGCTCCATGTATTTCATGGCCAGGTCTTCCATTTCAGTTTTAATATTGTATAAACCCATTCTGTGTGCAAGCGGCGCATATACATAAACAGTTTCAGAAGAGATCTTTAACTGCTTTTCTCTTTTCATGCTGTCCATCGTACGCATATTATGCAGTCGGTCAGCAAGTTTTATCAAAATTACCCTTGGATCATCTGTAAGGGTTAATAATATCTTTTTAAAATTTTCAGCTTGTTGGCTTGTATTGGCATCTAATACTGTAGATATTTTAGTAAGTCCGTCAACGATCTTAGCTATTTCACTGCCAAATTCTCTTTTTACATCTTCCAGTGTTAGATCAGTATCCTCTACCGTATCATGAAGCAAGGCACAAATGGTACTGCGAATACCAAGTCCGATCTCTTCGGCACAAATTTTTGCTACTGCCAGCGGATGTAAAATATAAGGTTCCCCGCTTTTTCGGCGCATGGTCTTGTGTGCCTCAGCTGCTATTTCAAAAGCACTACGCATTAATATCTTATCACCTGGTTTTAACCTTTGTTTTAAAACCCGAAGTAAGGCACGATACTCTCTGAGAATATCTTTTTTTTCTTCTTCTTCTGAAAGATTGTAAGTCACTATCGTTTTTGTTGTACTCATCTATTATTACGAATTTAGTTTAAAAAGCGGCATGTTGTTCATAGTTCATAGTTCATGGTTCATTGTTCATAGTTTGGTTCATTTGATGCAACTGTTTTACAGGTATGGCGAACTGTGTATTAAACTAAAAACTGCGAACTAAAAACTTGTCAAATACTTCCTATAAGACAGCGTTTTTAAGAATAAAACCCTTAATTTTGCCACCCGTTAACGGAGATGTTCCTGCCTTGGGCGGGAGCAGACCAGCAACTTGCGGATATGGCGAAATTGGCAGACGCACCAGACTTAGGATCTGGCGGAGCAATCCATGTAGGTTCGACCCCTATTATCCGCACGACGTTAGGTAAAAGGTTTAAAGGTTTAAGGTTTAAAAGTGTATCACATTTGAATAACAACCTTTAAACCCTTAAACCTTTAAACCTTTTAAATATTTCACATGGCTACAGTAGAAAGAGAAAATATCGGTTTATTGAATGATAAGCTGATCGTTAAGATCAGAAAAGAAGATTATCTGCCTTCTTTTGATAAAAAACTGAAGGAGTATTCAAAAACAGCAAATATTCCGGGTTTCAGAAAAGGAATGGTTCCTGCAGGTATGATCAAAAAAAAGTATGGTGCATCCATATTTTCTGACGAGATATTGCGTGCGGTTGAAAAACAGTTATATACTTATTTAAATGAAGAAAAGCCGGAGATATTTGCTCAGCCACTTCCGCTTGAGACCGATCTGCGCAAAATGGATATGAATAATCCAACTGATTTTGATTTCGGTTTTGAAATCGGATTGAAGCCGGTTTTTGAGATTCCTGCTTTTGATAAGGCAAAGCTTACATTGCATAAAGTGGCTGTAACGGAAGACATGGTCAATGAAGAAATTAACCGCATGCAAATAAAAGCCGGTAAAATGACTGAACCGGAAATGATAGATAATGAGGAAAATGTTTTAAATGTATTGTTTACTGAATCCGATAAGGACGGTAACATAGTTGATGGCGGGATATCAAAAGAAAATTCTGTTTTATTGAAATATTTTACTCCGGTTTTGCAAAAACAACTGAAGGGTAAAAAAACCGGAGATCATTTTGTTTTTCAACTAAAAAAATCATTTGATACTGACAAACTGGAGATGATGTTACAGGATCTTGGGTATGAAAAAAATGATACAGAAGCTGCTGAAAAATATTTTAAGCTTGATATTGTAAAGATCGGGTTGGTAGAAAAAAGAGAGATGAATGAAGCATTCTTTAATGAAGTTTATCCGGGTAAAAATATTACTACAGAAACTGCACTTCGTGATTCATTAAATGAAGAAATAGCAAAATACTGGGACGCTCAAAGCCGTAATCAGCTTCACGATCAGTTGTATCATTATCTTTTGGATGAAACAAAAATGGAATTTCCTGAAACATTTTTAAAACGTTGGTTACAAACCGGGGGAGAACAACAAAAAACTGCAGAACAGGCAGAAACAGAATTTCCTGCTTTCAGCAATCAACTTAAATGGACGCTGATCAGCGATCGCCTGGTAACTGAGAATAAGCTTGAAGTAAGTAATGAAGAGCTTAAAGACCATATGAAGATTGAAGTAATGCGTTATTTTGGTCAAATGAATATGGGTGAGGACATGAGCTGGCTGGATAGTTATATCGACCGTATGATGAAAGATGAGAAACAGGTTGACGCTACTTACCGCAGGTTAATAACCGAAAAATTATTTGCCTGGGTTGAATCACAGTCAAAACCAAAAGAGAAGAATGTAACTGCAGAAGAACTGGCAGCTATGCAACACAATCATCAGCATTAAAAACGGTTTGCAAATACAAAGCATTTTATATTGAAAGAGGAGTTGATTTATTTCAACTCCTCTTTTTTGCGATAAGTGTTTTAATTATGTAGTATCCTGTTGGTGTTATACCGATTGGACAAACAATATAGTCCAATATCGGCTTCGCCTCATTGTACCATTTGTTTGATACCATACCGTAGTACCGGCACAGGTCGGCATAAACCACTGTAAGATTTTTTAAATATTGGCATATTTTAAAAATCA
>JANOPU010000078.1:0-1909 GCA_031422055.1 Ferruginibacter sp. | reverse complement strand
CATCGTTGCTATAAATCTCCTGAAAATCATCATTCAACAATGATTCTTTACCATTTCTATAAATTGAGAAACCAGTAACATACTCAGTAAAATTATAAATTATCGTATCTATATTACATTCGGAAATAACGGAAATGGTTCCATCTTTCATAATCCTGTGAATTCCGTATTTTCCATTTTTATATGGAAAACAATGATCGTTTCGATAGTAAATACCTGGATATGATTGGTAGTATTGATCATACTCATCAGCCAATATCTTATTTAACGCGTTATTAATTAGTTCAAACTTACCCAATTTGTTTTTAGCAAGATAAATATTAGTTTCATAATCAAGCTGCTCAATGAAATTGTACCTGGAATTCGGTTCTATTTGGTCTTTCTCATATGGATCATAGATAGCTTTATTCCTAAAATTTATTAAATTTGTTATTATGGTACCTGAATTCAAGCCGCAAATGCAACTTTAGTTAATAAATTAAATTCTTCAATTGGTGATCTATATCCATATCGTTTCCTTGGTCTTTTGTTAAGTTGGTTTTCTACTTTCTTTACATCGTAAACACTTACTTCGTCAAAGTTAGTCTTCTTAGGAAAATATTGTCGGATTAGTCCATTTAAATTTTCGTTGGAGCCTCGCTGCCAGGAACTGTAAGGGTCGGCAAAATAGAAGTCTATTCCTAAGTGCTTACTTATATGTTGATGCTCTCCAAACTCTTTGCCATTGTCCGACGTGATTGTATGTATCATCCCTTTTTCTTTCTTTAGTGCTGCTATGATTTGCTTTGCTATTAATTTTGCATTTTTACCTTTTATCTTTCTGATTTTAACTTTGCCTGTCTTTCGATCATTCATCGTTAATAGACCTCCTTTATGATTTGCACCTATGATTAGATCAACTTCATAATCTCCATATCGTGACCTGCGGTCGGCTTCTTGTGGCCTATCGTGAATACGCTTGGTATTTGATAGTTTTCCACGCCGATCTTCAACTATACAGCGCTTCTTGTACTTTTTCTTACGTCTCAAATGTTTGTATTTATCACCCCCATTTTTCTTGTCTTCGATGATGTATTGATAAATGCGCTCATAACTTACCATAGGCACTCCGCCCGGAACTGGAGTATGGCTAATTTGCTCTGGACTCCACTTTTGTTCAAGTTTTGAATCAACATACTTCTTTACATCATCCGTAAACTTGATCGCTCGTCGCTTCGTTTTTTGCCTTTGCTTAGACTTGCGATGCGCCAGATCAGAATCATACCGACCACTTCGCTGATCGCAGTTTCTCTGAAGCTCCCGACTTACCGTTGACTTGTCCTTTTGTATGGCTTTGGCTATATCTTTTTGACTATAACCTTGTTCTTTCATTACACTTATTGTGTATCTTTGCTCTTGTGTTAAGTGATTCATATTGGCAACTTTCGACGGGAGACAATATAATGACTTTACCATTCAGGGGAAGGGAGTTTTACTCCTTTCCTTTGAAAAAAATTTGTAAAGTCAATTTATGGTCCCGAAAAGTTGCATTTATGACTTGAATCTATTGTATCTGTTTTTTGGTACGGCAGAGAGAATTCGTTTAATAAGGCATCGTATATTTGTGATGTTCCATCTTTATTATCTACAATATATCTAACGGGGTTATTGCAATAATGTAAATATTGACAAAGATCACATGATATAACATTATTTTTGCACAGAATTGTGTTTGAATTTATTCCCCTCACAAAGTGTAATTTATTTTCTGCACTGGTATTATTTTGATTTTCTACAGGAAGAAGGTGCTGAAAAGACCTTCGCAGACGGTTTGGCGGTGTATGATCAAATAGAACTAGCGCATGGCAGTGCCCGGTCGCTTGTGCCACACGCGCCGTACTCTGTGAGTAAAAAATTATTCGAAAAAATA
>JANOPU010000077.1:0-2923 GCA_031422055.1 Ferruginibacter sp. | reverse complement strand
GATAATTTTTTAATGATAACACATACAAAATTGCAAGCAAATCAATAATGCAGCGTATGTAAATTGACGTAGTTATTATTTTACAATAAGCGGTTCAGTTATTTTAATTCCGTCTTCACTGATCAAAATTAATTGGTATGTACCGGAAGAAAGTTGATACTCCGGAATTATTCTTTCAACCTGATAATCCTGTACAATATGGATCTTATTGTTATAGATCACCTGGCCTGGCATATTGATTAGTTGCAGAATATAATTCCCCTTTTGCTGATTTACAAAAGCTATTTGAAATTTATTTTCAACTACCGGGTTTGGAATTACGGTCATACCTGGCCCGCCAAAACATGATGCTACTTTTACAATTTTGCTGTATTGGATCTGTCCATTATTACTGATAGCTTTGATTCGATAATAATTATCCATGGTCAAAGGCCTTTCATCCCGGTAAGGATAAGTTGCGGTTCCTCCATTGTTTGCTGATGGCAATAAGTTACCGATGGCACTGAATACCATACCGTCACTGCTGCGTTCAATTATATATTCCTTCAGGTTGATCTCATTTTCAACTTTCCAGTTAACCTGGTTGATTTGATCATTATTCATTTTAGCTGATATCTCAATTATCTTCACAGGAACAACAATTGCCTGCCTGAAAACCAGCATGAACCGGTCAGATGCATTAGATCCGGGTTCAGTTCCAAGGGTAAAGTTTATAAAACTACTGTCGGTAGTACTTACCACTTCATAATTGTTATGGAACCTGTCAATTAAATAAGCTGTTACAGTTGGGGGTATATTTAAAGGGGCAAACCTTAATTCATAGGTTTGTCGCCGCAAATTTTGAATATCATAGAAAATGGTATCGTAGATGCTGATAACATCACGTGCTTCAACTGCTAAAAGATTTCCATTTCGCCTGATACCAAAATTTTCTCCTGTATTGAGTATCTTTTTGGCGTCATATTCATTGAGTTCATTGCCCAACCCGTTTTCAAAGGCAACAATATTGCCATCAGCGATCATACCAGTATTAGTAAATAAAGTGGTAAATAAGAATTGTCTTCCTGCCGGTAAATAAGTTTCAATTTTTTCCTCCCCTTTGTTAATTAGCCGGCTACCTCCAACTTTACAATTTTCATTAAAGTTTACATTACCCCCTGTGCCATTACCCTGCACAAATACGGCTTGGCCCGATTCAATAAAGGGTGCAGGAATCCCTGCAGGATAATAAGCAGTTGAGTTGCCGGCGGTTGGTATATAACCGGCCACACCGCTGATGGTTTGATAACCGCCATAATTATAGGAACCATTCAACTTAGGATCCCATGCATAATAAACATCATTGATTCCCGGGCTTGCTAAGAATACTTTATTAAATTCTATCCTGGATGCATAGGGGTTACCAAAGGCTTGAAACTGGTTGGCCGCTACAGCTACTGAAGCCGGTGGGTTAACTGGAGTGAAGAGCACTCCTTTGCTTCTCATATTGGTATTAATCGGAAGGCCGTTAAAAGTATTAACGGTTCTGTCGCCACGAACAAAGAGCATATAACCCAGCTTATTTTGAAGAGAACCGGTTGTGTTTGTCACTGCGGTCCAGTTAGCTGTAACTGCATTATAAAATTTAAGAGATGGTAATACAGTTGTTGCATCAAAACCTATACCCGTTCCTGTTACCCAGGTTCCATAACCTGCAGGAGTTAACCCTCCTTCCTGCCAGGATTGAAAATACGATTGTCCCGAAGTTGGGGTTGCCAGGAACTGCCAGGATTTTGCATGTTGGCCGGCACCTGTTCCGGTATTAATAAAGCGCTCTACTGTTACATTGCCAACAATATTTCCTGTTGTTAAAATATCAACCCTGGCGGTTGCAGTATCAGATGATAATAATGCAAACGCTTTATCATTTAATGCACCGTCAGCATCTAGTACGGTAGTGCCTTCAACAGCAAGCGTATTGATCACAGATGCATTTCCGCTATTTAGTTTGGTACCGGTTCCTTTGAAAGTAGCATTGTAAAAAATGATCGGTTGCGAACCGCTAATGGCCATTGTTGCTCCACCGGTAAAAAAAACAGTACTGTTGCCGGGTTTAAATATGCCGTCATTTTTAATGCCACCTTCGTCTATTACAAATGAAACATTGCCTTCTGCAACAGCCTGCACACCTCCATTCAAATTAACAACCTGTGCAAAATTAATAAAAGGCAATACTGACAAGATCAGCAAGATTAAAGATGGTATTAAAAATTTTATTTTCATTAATATTTTAAACTCTTTTGATAAAAAATCGGTTTTATGAAATGATTATTTAATTGAACACAGGTGCCAGTTAAGATTTTATTTTTTCACGAAACTTTGATCATGTAATGAATTGTACACTAATTTTCTTTCCTGACTTCCATACCTATACCTAACAATTGATTGATCTTTTCTATTTTTAGCTGCAACTCGTTTATTTGTTTTTCTTTTTCAGAAAAAGATAATTCGAGTGCTTGTATATCTTGGTTTTCTGATTGTAGTTTTTTTATAGAAAGATTTTGTGCCTCTATGATCTGTTGTTGTTCCTGTATTGCTTTTACTAAAACAGGAATCACGCCCTGGTAATTCATCAACAAAGTATTCATGCTGTCTTTTGATTCCATCACCAATTCAGGTAATATTTCACGGATTTCCTGTGCAATGAATCCCATATCTTTTCTATCATTATTTCTCCAGGTATAATTTACAGGATGCAGTTTCAATATCTCTTGCAAACCGTAAGCTGTAGTCTTTACATCTTTTTTCAAACGAATATCTGAGCCGTTAAATGCATTCCTGTTGCACCAAACATCCTGCCAGCGTAAAGCTGTTGTACCCAGGTCGTAAGTATTGTTTACTGATGGCACTACATTACCCTGGAACATCCCGGCATAATTGGTGG
>JANOPU010000076.1:0-1849 GCA_031422055.1 Ferruginibacter sp. | reverse complement strand
TACAGTAAACAGCGGTTGTGGTAGCCCGGTATCTAATTTCCAATCATTGACTGTTAGTCCGAATGTAATTGCAGGAACAGTAACCGGTACTTCACCATTATGTATCGGAGCAACAGCAACGTATAGCAGCAGCGGCACTGCTGGCGGAACCTGGAGCAGCACAAATACAGGAGTTGCTACTGTAAATCCAACAACAGGCCTGGTTACAGCATTAACAGCAGGATCAACCAATATAACTTATACAGTAAACAGCGGTTGTGGTAGCCCGGTATCTAATTTCCAATCATTGACAGTTACTTTATTTACTAGTTTGTCAGGAGTTGCAGGAGGGGCAGAGATTTGCAGTAATGCTACTGTGCTGCCAGGTGGTACATCTTTTGGAGGTGGATCATGTAGCTTGATTGCCAGAGTAGTACCATCAGGTACTACACCGGTATCCGGACTTGTTAATACCTGTGTAAAGATTGATGATATTGTACGTACGTATCTTAGTGTTCCGTATGTGCAACGTATTTATAATATAGAACCAGCTACAAATGCAGCAACTGCAACAGCAACGATTACGCTTTATTATACACAAGCAGAATTTGATGCTTATAATGTTGTAAGAGGAATTTATCCATCTATTCCAGGTGGACCTCTTGATGTAAGCGGGATAAACAATATACGTTTAACTCAGTACCATGGAACAGGAACCTATCCTGGTAATTATACAGGACCTCAAGTTCCAGAAGTGATTGATCCGCTTGATGCCAATATTATTTGGAATGCAGGTACTGGAAGATGGGAAATCACATTCACTGTAACTGGTTTTAGCGGGTTTTATTTAACTTCAAAAGTTACTGTATTACCTATCACATTGCTGAATTTCAGTGGCCGTAATAATGGAAATACCAATTTGCTTGAATGGTCCACTACCAGTGAACAAAACAGCAATTATTTTGAACTTTTAAGAAGTACAGATGGAGTTAATTTTGTTAAAGCGGGAACAATTAATGCATCAGGAAACAGCAGCGTAACTAAAAATTACAATTTCAATGATAATATTGCAGCACTGGGAAATAACATCTTCTATTATAAATTAAAAATGGTTGATGTTACCGGAGTTTCAAAATTCAGCACTACCGTTAAAATAAGGCTGAATACCAAAGGCTTTAATATGGAAGCTACTCCTAATCCATTTACTGATCAGATCAGGATAAATGTTGAAACTCAATTGCAGGAGAATGCCATCTTTAGCCTGAATGAAATCAGTGGAAGAATGATCCAGCAAAAGACATCACAATTGCGTAATGGAAACAATGCTTTAGTTTTCAGTAATCTAAGTAATGTTCCTGCCGGAGTTTATCTTTTAACAATAACAACCAATTCTCAAAAGCAAACGCTTAAAGTTGTCAAGCAATAATATATTTTATTATTAAACAATAAGTTTCAAAAAAAATCCTCTGTCTTTTTATGGCAGAGGATTTTTTTGTTTACTATATTGTTCATACTATCATTGTGCAAAGACCCATTTGACCCTTTTTATGTCGATTCAACAATAGAATGGTTCAATTTCTGTTTCGCTTTATTATACCAATGTGATTTTTAAATTATGCCAATAATTTAAAAAACTTACAGTGGTTTATGCCGATGGTATCAAACAAATGGTACAATGAGGCGAAGCCGATATTGGACTATATTGTTTGTCCAATCGGTATTATGCCGATAGGAAAAAATATTGGACTAAATATTAGTATAATCGGTATAAGTTGACCCAAAGACTATAATTAAAACTTTGGGGAATAACATCCTGAAAGATTCTTACATTACTCAATGAACAATCAGGGGCTCACTGCATAAAAAAAAT
>JANOPU010000075.1:0-3133 GCA_031422055.1 Ferruginibacter sp. | reverse complement strand
TTTTTATGCTTATTCAAATATAAAGTAGTGAACAGAAAATAATTATTTGTTCTTACTAAACTTATTATACTTCTACGTTGATAAATTAAGAGTGAAGGAAGTATTGGAGTAATACCAGCCAGGATTGAGCAATTCCTGAATATTTGTAAAAGGTACCATTCCGTCCTAATGTTAAAGTGTATAAGAAAAATTTTACACATCGTGTTAAGATTGATTGTGATTCGGGTTTCGGTTATCAATCACAATGGGGAATTAAAAGAAAATATTGGGGGGAAGTAACTGTTTTGTTATTAACGACATTTTCACAAGACAATAAGTATTTGCAAATGCCACTTCAAATGATGCTGAAAATATAATTAATCCCAATACAACTTATTTATATGTTGAATTATAATAACAGTATATGCTACCAACTGGATTAGGGTTAATTTCGTTTGAATTGAGTTTTTCTTGCGAAATCATGAAGTAATTCCTTAAAAATGCAGTTAAGTGTTTTCACTTTTGCACATACAGTTGCATTGTATGTATTTTCAACTGGAGAACCCTGGTGAAAATATTGTCATAATGAAGTGAATGGCAATTGACTTTTTTATAGGCAATTTGAGTAGGTTAAAAACCTTTGATTTAAATCAACTGTAATTTCTTTATATATTCTATTTAGTGCTGGTGAAATTTATTGGGAACAGAGAAGATAATTAGTTAGCTAATTTGACCAGGTCTTTTACTACAGACGGATTCAGATCGTACATATTTGCACTGGCATTATCAAAATATTGCTTTGCATTATAGCCTTTTTTAATTGATAACATGAACTTTCCCATCCAATATAGTTCCAGTCCTTCCAATGGTTTACCTGAAACATATTTTTTATAAATATGAAAGGCCTCATCTTTCTTATTATTGCATAGTAAACTCCACACATACCAGGCATATGTTTGGGGAGTTTTTCTGTTTTGCAATTCCTTATTGGCAATAGCTTCAGCTAATACCGGTTTATTTAAAATACCCGTATATAACTGTAGCAAATATTTATTGTACATATTACCATATAAAGGATGAGTTACTTTTTGTTCAAATGCGTTGGCATATTTTAGCTCTAATACGCTGTCACCTCTTTGTTCAGCAACGGAAATTAATTTAAACAATGGGTCCGGCGATTGTGTTTTAGTTGCAACAAATTGAAATATTTTTTCTGCCAGAGAATCATTTTTATCTTTTACCAAAGCGATCCATCCAATACCCATAATGCTGTGAAGATCAGCTGGATCAATCTGAATACATTCAACAAAACTATTGTAAGCATTTTTCATTTCCCCAGCATGTAAAAAAAGGTCACCTGCATTAAAAAGTGCAGCTAATTTTAAGCATTGATCCTGCCCCGCATTTTCTACTGCTTTTTGCATCGCAATTATGGAAGAATCCAATTCTGCATTGTAATGCATCATTTTACTCTTTCTGAATTGATAGCCAAAATCATTCTCGTTCTTGATATTTTTAAGATCTTCCTTTGCCTGTAATATTCTTCCCAATTCAAAATCTACATCAAAAGAAATTGCTGCAGATTCATATTTTTTTATTCCTATGATTTTGGCAAGAGCCAGCAGTGAATCAGCTTCTTTGAAGCGATGCTGAAGAAGGGCATGCCCAATTAACGAAAATACCGGGCCAGCTTCTTTTGAATTGTAATCAGTAAACAGTTTCTGTAAAAGACTGTCAGATACTACTAAATCTCTTATATTCCCGGAAAAATGAAATCGCTTAACCAATGCTGCTGTATATTTGAAAGCATTTGTATAATCAGGTGTATTATTTTGAATCCTGGTTTTCCAGAATTGAATATCTGCCTCATTAATTTTAATTGAAGGTGGTATGCTGTAATTACTAAAAAGGCTATCTACAAATACGACAGAAACAATGGGTTCATTATCTTTATTACAGGAGTTGAAAATTAATAATGCCATAAGAACTTTGAGCAGATTATTCATTCCCATAATTTACAATTATATACGGATTTTTTCAAAAATCGGATTGCCTGACAAAAAAAGTACCCGAGAATCTGGCCGGATACTTTTTACTATAAGATCCACACTTTAAAAAAATAAAGCAAATTTTACCCTCGCAAAAAATGGAGTGCCAGGTGTAAAATTCAATTCTGTTGTTTCACTTGTCTCGTTGCTCAATCTTGATGTAGTTGCAAACTGAGCCTCGTTCCATTTTATATTTAATATATTCTCTATTGCAATGCCGATCTCATATTTTGGTTTTGTATAGTTTAAAGAAGCATCTAATAAAAAATAGCCTTTTGCAATAATAGAATTGTCTTCATTGGCTGGCCTGTTTTTAATATATCGATAGGCAATACTTCCGTTGAGCCCTTTTGTAGCTTTATAAAACAAACCACCTATACTTGTAATTGTTGGTGCTAAGGGTATATAGTTTTCTCCTGATTTTTCTCCGATTGCCCTTGGCTTAGTAAAATTCAAATTTATATTTGCAAAAATATTCTTTGAAAGTTGGTAACGGGCAATCACATCTATACCTTCACGCCTTGTTTTACCACTTGGCTCAATGTTTCCATCATCTCCCACATAAACAAACTCCTGGCTTAGATACAGGTGCCATGCTGCTATGTTGATAAGAAGATTTTTTGTTGGTTTAATTATGATGCCTAAATCAAAGCCATAGGCTGCGGGCAATATCTCTCTGGCAGCATTGGCTACTACAACCCTTGTATCATTGCTATGAAAACCTTTACCTGTTTTTACATACAATTGTAATGTTGGGTTCACAGTATATTGAATATTTATTTTGGGGCTGAAAATGGATTTTGACTGAGCCGATTTTTGTACAGTATTTAGTTTATCAAAATAATTAAAATGAAAATAGTCTACCCTTACACCGGCATCTATTAACCATCTTTTATTGCTTATTTGTTGTTGCACAAATGCAAAAGCATTGGTTTCTTTAATGTCGCCGAGCTTTATATTTCCAAGAAATATTCTTTTCTCCACATTTGCCAGTTTACTATCTTCTATAGCATCATACCTTAAACCGGCACCGTAAATTGATTGTAGCGAAAATTTGCCTAATGTATACTGTTGACTTATTTTTGACAAGAATCCAAAAATATTCC
>JANOPU010000074.1:0-3988 GCA_031422055.1 Ferruginibacter sp. | reverse complement strand
GAACGGGTATGATTGGAAAACCTAAAGATTCGTACACCTCAAAAAGCAAAGCATGAATTTTTTTCTGTACCGCCTCATCTTCGGTCCGGGCATAATCTTTCATTATTGGCAGGCAATCGAGTATGAAAATTTTTTTGTAGGAAACCGTGAGCAATGCCTCTGTTAATTTTTCATCTTCCGGAATATTCAAAAAACGATAGTAAGCAAGCGCATCAGGAATTGCACGGTCAAGAAAGACTTGCACTTCAGGGGAAATTTGATTCTCCTGTTCAATTTGCATATCCAGTACTCTCAATTGAAATTCCCACTGCTGTTTTCTAACCTCTTCGATAGTTTTTCCCTTCAGGCGCTGTGTATCCAGGTAATGCCGGGCATGTTCAAAGGTTGTTATGTATCCTCTTTCTTTAAGCAAGTTGACTGTAGTGGTTTTACCAGACCCTGGCCCACCTGTTATAACATACCAGTTTGTTTGCTGCCTCAAATTATTGTTGATTTATTAATGTTTAAAATCCTAATGCCCCAAAACAAACCCGTTAGCCAATTAAGAATAACTGCATGTTGTAAATATGCACCTGGTAAGGTGTTAAAACAATGACTTTAGTCAGGAAAGAAAATGATTTTTCTATTTTCATTTTCTATAGTTGCTAAATGATCACTTCACAAATGAATTTAAGCCTATAATACCGCAAAGCATTACAGAATTCCGGCAAATGATTGCATCATTCACACATGATTATCTAATTGGGAATTCAATCCTGAGTCAGGTTAGTAAGTAATGGTAATACCGGCACCTATGCCCATATCGCTATCGTAGTGAGTAGATAGGTTAACATATTTTGTAACAATATACCTGAAGCCGGCCATGTATTCTTTATCCGTATTTATCATCATAGCAAAACGCAAACGGCTGGTAATGGGTATATCTTCTCTGCCAAATTGAAAACGAAATTTACCATTACCGTCAACTCTTGCATCGGCAATAAACAACATGGGCAATGTATATGCAACGCCAGCTACGATGGTTGCCCGTTTCGTTTTGTTACTGGTTTGGCCAAACCAGTTTTTTTCTTCATTGCCAAATATATTTTTGGGACCGCCTTCTTTTTTAAAATGATAATCGAAACCTACATAAGGAAATAGCCATTGGTTTCTGCCCATGTAGCGGCCAAGCATGGTTTCGCTTTCGTAGCCATGCCTGTCATGAAAGCCCACATGCCAGAGAGTGCTTAATCTCCAACGGGTTTGTGCCAACATAAATTCCCCTTCACTCCCATTAGTTTCTAAGGCTGCCCGTCCCATCAAATGGAATCTTATATCATCTGCATTCAGGCGACGCCGGGCTAGTTTCGGATCGGTAATGTCTGTTTTATCAACCAATGGATTATCGTAACTGAAAACACGTCCCATTCCGCTCATCATATGGTATAAAATATGGCAATGAAAAAACCAATCGCCGCCTGGTTCATTTGCTGCAAATTCTAACGTATCTTTTTCCATGGGCATAATGTCTATTATATTTTTCATAATAGCATATTCGCCCTGTTGGCTCAGGAACCTGAAATCGTGCCCGTGCAGGTGCATGGGGTGGCGCATCATGCTGTTATTAAAAAGGATGATCCTTATGTTTTCTCCTTTCTTAATCAATATCTTGTCCGATTCTGAAACTACTTTGTTATCAAGGCTCCAAAC
Organism: Ferruginibacter sp.; assembly: GCA_031422055.1. GTDB lineage: Bacteria > Bacteroidota > Bacteroidia > Chitinophagales > Chitinophagaceae > Ferruginibacter. The sequence goes on along the minus strand of JANOPU010000074.1, from coordinate 2,299 downwards.
ATAACGGTTCATATTTCCAGTCAGGTCAAATTTCAATTCTTTCCATGGCCCGGCAGGCAGCGTTGTTTTTTCAAGAGCCCGTAACATGGCATAATTGAGGGTAACAATATCGACTTCACCCCCCGCATTCTCCAAAGGAGAGGGAGCCATAGTATGCTTTGCATTTTCAGGACCTGTTATTTCGGGGTACATAACCGTATTCATATCCACGATTTGGTTTGTCATCTCCATACCTTTCATTTCTACCAGGTTCCCATTCATATCCATCATGTCGTTCATCATTTTCATACCCGCAAAATATTTCAGTTTGGGTATGGGTGATGCGAGTTGTTTGATACCGCTACCCAACCAAAGGGAAGCCGACTTTGTCCTGTCTTCCGGTGTAACTAAAAATTCATAAGCTGTGCTGTCTGCAGGAATAGTAACCACTACATCATACGTTTCAGATACGGCTATGATCAGCCGGTCAACTTCTACAGGCTCTACATCATTACCATCAGTGGCAACCACGGTTATCTTTCCGCCTGCATAGGTAAGCCAAAAATAATCTGATGCTCCTGCATTTGCGATCCGTAATCTCACTTTATCACCGGCTTTATATTGTATGTACTCTGCCTGATTTTTACCATTAATTAAAAAATTATCATAAAACACATCGCTTACATCCATGGCATTCATCCGTTTCCATTCGTTGGTAACTTTGGTTTTAAAATGGCCTTTTTTTATAGCTTCTGCATAGCTTTGTGTACTGCCTTTTTGTATGGCAAACCAATCAGTGGCAGCTTTCAGGCTGCGATGTACTTCTTCGGGTTTCATGTCTGTCCATTCACTGATCACAACCGGTATGGTGGGTATATCCCATTCTTTTCTTTTGTTCATAATGAACGCTCCATACATCCCTATTTGTTCCTGCAAACCAGTATGACTATGATACCAATGTGTACCATGCTGAATGATGGGAAACTTATACAAATAGGTAGCGCCTGGTTTTATAGGCATTTGTGTAAGAAAGGGTACGCCGTCCATCTTGTTAGGTAAAAACAAGCCATGCCAGTGCAGTGAAGTTTCTTCATTCAATTCATTATGTACCCATATTTCTGCTGTATCACCTTCCGTGAAAGTAAGGGTAGGCATAGGTATCTGACCATTTACTGCAATGGCCCGTTTTGATTTTTTTCCAAAAGTTACCATCGTATCTCTTATATACAAATGATACACAACAGTACGTGGGGGCTGAGCGGCATTAATGGTTTTGATGGCCCCTAAATTTGCCTTTGCCAATTTTATATTGTCCATAGTGGCACTGTTGTCTCCCCCGCCTGACGGACGGGAAGGCATATTCATACCACTCATATCTTCTTCTGGTTTTTCTCTCACTAATTTCATTCCGCACTTAGGACAATTGCCTGGCTTATCAGCATGAATCTCCGGATGCATGGGACATGTCCAGGTTACAGGTTGATCCATATTTGATTTTACCTGCATCGTATCTTCCTGCATTTTCATTTCGTCAGGCTTATTTACTACAGGTGCTTTTACCGCTTTTGCTTTCTCTATTACCAGTTTCATTCCACACTTAGGACAGTTGTCGGGTTTAGATGCATGTATTTCAGGATGCATAGGGCAGGTATAGGTTACAGGCTGAACTTTGTTATTTGAATTTACTGAAGCAGGAACTTTCTTCTGCACTACAGGCTTCTTAACAGGTTTAGGCTTTTCCTTTACCAGTGTCATACCACACTTGGGGCAGTTGCCGGGTTTGGCAGCATGAATTTCAGGATGCATGGGACAGGTATAACTTACTGATTGTGCCCAGGCAAACAAATTTATTGTGAGCCCAAAAACTATTAAAAATATTTTTTTCAATTCTTATATATTAAAATTGATACCCCGGTTCTGATGTTCCATTTTCTTATTCGTTACTTTTTAAAATACTATCAATCCAGTTTATAACCATTTCCTTTTGTGTAGAAGTGAGTTTTGAATTTTTATGAAGAATAGTATAAGAAGCCAAAGGCATGTCCCCGGATTTTACCTGCTTGATGATGCTTTCAAACTTACTCTCCTGCCGGCGCTTTGAATAATTTCCAAATTCACTGAAATTAAGATCCTTCTTTCCATTCCTGATATGTCTTTCCATCATAAACCGGGCCGGTTGTATGTACGAATACCAGGGATACTTAGAATTGTTGCTGTGGCAATCATAACAGGTGGCAGCAAATATTAATTGTACACTGTCGGGTACATGGTACAGCTTTGTAATATGCGATGGCAACAATACCCCGTTATCTTTATTACG